>CANGIH010000060.1 GCA_947453875.1 Planctomycetaceae bacterium
AGGCGGCGGTAGAGCTTCTCGATGTCGGCCAGACAGGCTGGCATGAACCGCTTCCACAAGGCGCGGTTGTCGCCATCCCCCTCGTGGAGCCGAGCGGTCTCGAGGAGCACCTCACGGCCGGCGTCGGGGTATCTGGCCGCGAGATCGGCCACGGCCGGATCGGCGGCGAGTTCCTCCGGCTTCCCGTCGGCGAGTTTGCGGACGGTGCGGTAGATCCGCCCCAATTCAGCCGTTGGGTCGGCGGCGAAGGCGGCCTCGTCGCCGAACCGTTTCCAGCCCCAGAGGATCATCCCGAACTGGGTGCCCCAGTCGCCGAGATGGTTGTCGGTGATCGTGCGGTGGCCACGGAAGGCGAGGATCCGCGCGAGGGCGTCTCCGATCACCGTCGAGCGGATGTGCCCGACATGCATCGGCTTGGCGACATTCGGCGAACTGAAGTCGATGACGATCGTGTCGGGATCGTCGACGGCCGGTACGCCGAACCGCTCATCCCGGCACGCGGCCGACACCGCCGCGGCGAGAGCCTCATCATGGACACGGACATTGATGAATCCCGGCCCAACCGGGTCGCCGGGCGGAACGAATGAGGCTGCGAAGCCGGGGGCCTCGGCGAGGCGGCGGGCGATCTCAACGGCCAGATCGCGGGGTTTCTTCCCCGCCTTCTTCGCCAAGCCCATCGCCATCGTGCCGGAATAATCGCCGAATTTGGCATCAGCTGTCTCCCGCACCTGCTCGATCAAGAGCGGAATCTCAGCCGGGTCGATCGCCACCACGCCGTCAGCTGCCGCGGCGCGGAAGGCCACGGCGAAACAGCCCCGGAGCCGGTCGCGGAACGTGCCGGAGTGCATCGGGGGCGGCGCCCCTGCGTGGTCCCCCACCATCACGTCGTCGCTCCGGCCGACGGCAGCGGCACTCGACGGGCATCGCTCCAGAGATGCTCGAGATCCCAATATTGACGGGCTTCCGCATCGAACAACTGGATCACCACATCGCCGTAGTCGAGGACGATCCAGCGCCCCTCCTCGTAGCCCTCGCCGCCGCGTTTGCGGTCATGCCACTCCCGTTTCATCGCCTTCTCGATCTCGTCGGCCATGGCGTGGATCTGGCGGCGACTGCTTCCGGTGGCGACGACAAAGTAGTCGAAGACCGGCGTGACTTCGCGGAGGTCGAGGATGCGAATATCGGTGCCGCGGGTTTCGTCGGCGATCCGGGCGGCGGCCAGTGCCCGTTCGAGGGACGGCGCGAGCGCCGGGGAGGAGGTCGATTCAGAGGACGACTTCGGCATGGCAGGCGGCGGCTCGGGACCGTGGCAGGAAGGGCAAGGAGGGCCAAGAGACAGAGTCTACCCGCAAAGGGACGGACGTCCCAATGGCCGGATGGCAGATGGAGCGGCTCATTGCCGGCAGGCACGCCGGGATGCCAGCGCGATCCCGGCCAGAACGAGATCGGGCATCTCGATCGCGTCGGGGACCGCCGGGAGGACGGCACGCCCCCAGCCTCCGGTGAGAATCACCGCCGCGTGAGCCCCGAGCGACATCCGCGCCTGTGCGACGACCGCGGCAATCGCCCCTCGCATCCCCCAGCCGATCCCCGCCTCGATCGCCTCGCGTGTGTTCCGCCCCGGCATCGCCGGGGGATCGCCCTCCTGCAATGCCCGCACGTCAGGGAGCTTGCTCGTGCCCTTGGCCAGCGCCCGGGCCATCAGGCCGGGGCCGGGGAGGATCGCCCCACCGAGATAGTGGCCATCGGCGGAGATCATGTCGACGGTCGCGGCCGTGCCGCAGTCGACGACGATCGCCCCCTGGTCACGAGGCTTGACGAGCGTGGCCGCTGCGGCGGCAGCCAACCGGTCGATGCCGACCTTGTGAGGCTCGTCGAGCGCGATCCGGAGCGGAAGATCGAGGTGCCCGATCCGCTGCTGGCGGAGGCGACGCCGACCGGTGGCAGACTCTTCTGCCAGCGTCATCTCGAGCATGGCAGCGGCCGCGTCGTGGACGCTGGCGACGAGAACGAGCGCAGGCCCCGGGGCCACCGTCCGTAGCCAGCCGCGGAGATGGTCCGCACGCAGGCCGTGGGCATCGATGTCACGGCGATGGCAGATGGTCGGCAGCCCCGAGGACCGGCCGTCGGCATCCTGCCCACGATTATCGACGACGGCAAGCTTGATCCGGCTATTCCCCACGTCCGCCAGCAGGAGGGCTTCCGGCGAGCGCAGGTCACCGACTGGGGCCATGGAGGCGTCGCTCACTTCGGGCCGCTCCTCGGGAATTCTCCGCCAGGGATAGTCCCCACCAGGGATGTCGTCACGTGGCCGGCGTGGCATCGGCAGGGCGATCCATCTCCCGCACGATCGCGACCAGCAGCCGGTCGAGGCCTTCGCCCGTGACGGCGCTGACGGCGATCACCGGCCGGCCGGTGGCTGCTTCGAGCGCCTCGCGGGCCTCGCTGGCGGCGGGCAGCTCGCACTTGCTGACCACGAGGATCTCCGGTCGCTCCCCGAGCTTCGGGTCGTGGAGGACAAGCTCCTCGCGGATCGCAGAATAGTTCGTGAGCGGGTCGCTGCCATCCATCGGCTGTGGCTCGACGACATGAACGATGATTCCCGCCCGCTCCACATGGCGGAGGAACTCGTGCCCCAGCCCATGCCCTGCATGGGCCCCCTCGATGAGGCCGGGGAGGTCGGCGAGAACAAAACTGCGATCGCGTGACACGGCCACCATTCCCAGCATCGGCGTCTTCGTCGTGAACGCGTAGTCAGCAATCTCCGGGCGGGCACGCGAGAGCCTGGAGAGGAGCGTGCTCTTGCCGGCATTCGGCTTGCCGACGAGACCCACATCCGCGATCACCTTGAGTTCGAGGAGAAGGCGGCGGATCTCCCCCTTCTCTCCCGGCGTGGTATCGCGCGGGGCGCGGTTGGTCGATGACTTGAAGTGGACATTGCCAAAGCCACCGGCTCCCCCCTGTGCGGCGACGAGTTCATCGCCGGGCGAAGCCAGATCGCGGAGCACCAGTCCGCTCGCCTCGTCGATGACCATCGTGCCCGGCGGCACCGCCAGCAGGAGATCCTCTGCGGACCGCCCCTTGCAGTTCTGCGGCCCACCGGGTTGCCCCGAGGCTGCCCGCCACTGCATACGATGGGCGAGGGCCGCGAGCGAATCGACGCCGGACAGGGCGCGGAGTATCACACTTCCGCCCTGGCCACCGTCGCCGCCGTCGGGACCACCCCGCGGCACGTATTTTTCGCGCCGGAAACTCCCGCTTCCGCGGCCTCCGTCGCCTGCCGCTACTTCGATACGGACGCGGTCGACGAACACGTTGGCGGTTGCCCGTCACGGGCCTCTTCGGAGGGCACGGGCTGTGCTACGGAAACGGAACCAATCAGGCCTGAACGTTGACGCGCCGACCTTCACGATCGAAGGCGACCACCCCGTCGACGAGCGCAAAGAGGGTGTAGTCGGTGCCCATGCCGACGTTGCGGCCGGGGTGGAACTTTGTCCCCACCTGGCGGACGAGGATGTTGCCAGCACGCACCTGCTGGCCGGCAAACTTCTTCACGCCACGCATCTGGGCGTTGGAGTCGCGACCGTTGCGGCTGGAGCCCTGACCTTTTTTATGTGCCATAGCATCGACCTCGAATGGATTCGTGTGCGGTGTCTCGAAAACCAGGGGCCGCCCCCTCAGCTTGAACCAGCCCGAGGCCGACCACCCACAAGGGGGGCGTCGGGCTCCGATCAGCCAGTTTCCGGACTATCGTTCGTACCGGAAAACCCAGGCGTGGTCAACGCCCTCCCGCACAGCCGTGGCGGCAGCAAGCAGCGTGGGCCCTTCTGCACCGAGCAATCCGGCCACGATCCGCTCCCGTCTGGCGGGATCCGTCTCCCCATTGATGAGCGTGAGAACGGTGTCGTAGGCGTTCAATGCTCCCCCGGCGAGAACCGGCCTTCGGTCGAAGTCCATGTCGTCAAGGAGGGCGAGCGAGCGGGCCAGTTCGAGTTCCCCGACCAGGCTGTCGAGTCGGGGTGCCGCTGCACCGAAGATGGCTTCCGCAGCCCGCCGCCGCCGGCTCACAGGGGCGGTGGCATCGAGGGCCTGCAGCACCTTGACGAGTGACTCCAGCGGCTTGGCCGCCACCGCTTCCTCAGTCACACCGCAGCGATCAAGCATTCCGCGGCGGAATGACGCCCGTTCCGGGTCGAGTGGCATCGAGAGGCTGGTGACGAGTTCTTCAAAACGGTCCCGACCGACATCGCCAAACAGGGCCTCGATGGCCAGCGGACGGGATGCGGGTGGCTCCATCCTGGCCAGCGCACCGACCACCTTCGCCAGTGGAGCAAGGCTCGGGGGGGTGTCGCGATCGACCTGAGCGGCGGCCTTGATGACAGCGGGGGGATCAAGGATGTCTTCCCAGGTGAGTCCGAGTCGCTCGAGGCCTGCCCGCGGCGCCGCCGCTGTCAGCCTCGGTCGGCCGAGCGCCTCGAGGACACGGTTGCCGATCGATCGCCGCTCGTACATGCCGGCGTGACCGACGCTCATCTCCTCCGCCGGGCTCGTGGCATCGTCGCCGGGACGCCAAAAGTCGAGACGCAGGCTTTCGAGGGCATGGTCCTCGCCGGCGGCCGGAACCGAATCGGCCGTGAAGGTGGCACCGGCCTTCGGCTTCCAGCGAATCGCATTGGTGAGGCCGCGCACGTAGATCGAGAAGGTGTCAATCCGCGGATCGACATCCTCCCAGATGGCGACGCCCCAGCGTTCCTCGCCGGGAGCGATGTCCCGCTCGGTCATCCGCGCGCTGTCGTGGATATCGAGGCGCATATCCTCCCGCTGCCGGATCGGATCGAGGGCATTGGGCACCAGCCGATCGAGGTACGCCCGGTAGGCGAGCGCGCCTTCGGCGCTTGAAAGCCCTTCGTTGCTTTCGAGGACGAAGTGGGGCAGGAAGCGGACCGGCTTCTTCACCGTCTCGGTCTTCAACCGCGTGGCATCGCCATCTTCCATGACGATTTTTCGGGCACCGACGTTCTTCACCCGGTAGAGCAGGTACCACAGTCGCTTCCGCTGCATGCGCAGTTCGCGGGAAGGGACATCGACGTCGATTTGCCGCGGCGGCTTGAAGGCGAACTCGAGGCACCAGATGTCGCGGGGAAAGTCACGATTCCGCCCCTGCTCGACCACCGTCGCTCCGACGGGAGCCTGTTCAGGCTCCCAGGCAAGATCGACGAGTCCCTCGGTGATTTCCGGGATGTCGGCCCGGAGCAAGGCGTCGTCCCCAGACCGGTCGGCGGGGATCACGGTCAACGCGCCAGGAGCGAGTTTCCGATAGCCGGACGGTTGCATCGCGTCTGCGACCGGCAGCGTACCGGAGAGCATCATGAGGATGAACATCCCCAGTGCCGTCGGCCACCGGTATTCACCGGAAGCATTCCCCCCCCGCGCGCCAGCGGCGCAGGACGGCGACAAGGTCGATTGGTGGTGGGCCACCGGCGGCAGGATTGGCATGTGTAGAACTCCCCCTTCCTTGATTATCCCACCCGAGAGGCAAAAAGCCTGACTTTTCCGTGGAAAACAGGGACAACCGCCCCTACCCGCAAACCCTTCCTTGCTTTCCCATTTTCCCCAAATCATCATGATCCTGCAGGTCTTCGGCTGTGTCGAATACTGGCCTCCCCTGGCGCGGCCTGCCGAAAGACACTCTGGTGGCTGGCTCCGCCCGCTCCATCGTGGCGTTGGACTCGCCGAAAACCGCGGTCTGTCCCCCTCTGCTCCGAAAGCACGACCTCATGGCCAACCGGACTCGGAGTACGAACAGCCCCGATCGGGGACCTGCGTCCGCGTCTGGTCAGGGATTCGCGGGGAACCCCTTCCTCTCGGCGGAGGATTTCGACGCGACCGGAATTCTCGCCGGCGTCGAACCTTGTGCTTCGAACTACTGGTGGATGCCGGAACTCCTCCTCGGAGCCGAACTCGATCCCACCAGCGCCCCGGCCTCGACCGGTCTCGAGGTGCCCTCGTTCGGCCCTTTCGAGGCCCCTGTCGGGCAGCGGGATCAGGCCGCCCGGCGGACTGTCTCGCGATCGACCGCTGCCGCCTGAATCACCTCTTCCGCCAGCGCCGCGTAGTCTTCAGCACCGTGCGAGTCGGGGGCGTAGTCGAAGATCGACTGCCCGAAACTCGGTGCCTCGGCCAGGCGGATGTTGCGGCGAATGCGTGTTTGGAAGACGCGCGCCTCGGACCACACCGGGTGGTTTCCGTGGCTCGAGGCGAAGAATCCCTCGACATCCCTGGCCACTTCGTTGGCAAGGCGAGTCGCCGATTCGAACATGCAGAGCACGACACCGAGGAGGCGCAGCCGGGGATTGACGCGATCGGCGACCAGTTCCATCGTCTCGAGCAGCTTCGACAGCCCGTGAAGCGCCAGGAAATGGGGCTGGAGGGGGAGCAACACCTCATCCGCCGCAGCCATCGCATTGAGCGAGAGGAGGCCGAGGGAGGGGGGGCAGTCGATCACCATCGTGTCATGAACGAGGGCGTCTGCCCCCGCGGCGACACCCCCGGAGCGACAAGCCGCATCCCCTTCGATGCGTTGACGCAGCAACCCTTCGCGGCCAGGCCGGTTGGCCAGCGCCATCTCCACCGCCGAGAGATCGATGTGGGAGGGGATGACATGGAGACGCTCCCCGGCCTGCACGCGAGCCTCTTCAAGCGACCGCCCCTCGACGAGCATGTCGTAGGACGACACCGGGTGCGCCCCCGGTTGGACTCCGGCGTGGAGCGTTGCGTGTGCCTGCGGGTCGAGATCGACCAGACAGACCCGCTGGCCGGCACGCGCAAGCGCCACGGCGAGGTTCACCGACGTGGTCGTCTTGCCGACGCCACCCTTCTGATTGGCCACCGCGATTGAACGCATGCTTCGCCCTCTCGACAACCCGATCGGGGATGGGAGCACCGCCGGTTGCGGGGCGGTTCATCCCGGGAAAACCGTGGGAGGATAGGCTCCCCAACGCATGGCCAAAAGCCCGGTTTCGCTGGCATTTCCCCGCAGGGTCAATGGACTTCCCGGAGCCAGGTGGCCAGTCCGCCGGCGATCCGCCCGAGCGTGATCCTCCCCGGCCTGCCCACCACCGCCAGAGCCCCTTCCTCCCCAACCTCACCGGGGGCAGTCGCCGCGCCGTCGAGATCCATGACGAGCATCACCGGGGGGCGGCCGTCGGCAGGGTCCGAGAAGGCGAGCGCCGTGTCCCAGGCGGATTCATGCAGCCGACTGGTGGCATCACGACCAGGAGCAGGCCAGAGGAAATTCGCATCCTCCACCAGTCCGCGGCGGAGGTGGACCAGGCCTCGCGCTGTGGAGACGTCGCGACGCTCCACGGCGACCAGCCCTCCGGGCCCGGCTCCCGGGCGGAGCGACCAGACCTCGACGACCGGTGCGGCCGCCACCTTCCTCGCGGCCTCCGCCCCATAAAATTCCAGGCAACGTCGCGTCTGACCACGCTGGAAGAGTATCCCGGCAACGCCAGCGGCGACGCCGAGGGCGAGCAGGCCGATGACGAGTCGCGAGCCCGACCCGGATGCCCCACCGAAGGCCTGCGGCGCGCGATCGCCCGGCGACACGGCGGAGGCAGAAACCGGGAGTGATTCGGGGGGCTGCATGCGAAGCCAGGGCGGAAAGCAACGTGGGCGCGGTGGACGACCGACCAATGTATACTCATTGCGCCGTCCGAGACGGCCTGTTTATACGAACAAGGCGGCTTGTTGCTGGAGGAGCCCGGAGAATGCCCAACGCCTACGATCCCTACCGTGAAGCGCTTGTCGTCGAGCGGCACACCGTCTGGCCCGAGGAGTACGAGGATTGGTCGGCCGCCGACAAGAGCCGCGCCGAGGCGTTGCTGCATGCCAGCCCCACCGAGGCCACCGAACTCGACTACACCCGCCAGCACTCCGGATTCGCCCGCGTGATCATCGTCACGCCGGAAGACATCGACCGTGTGAGTGTTGCCTGACGTGGCTGCCTGCATTGTCCGCGTCGAACTCGCCGATCGTTCCTACGAGATCGCCATCGGCCCCGGCATGCTTGCCTCGGCGGGGCACGCGCTGCGTGAAGCCGGTTGCCGTCGCGGTGTGATCATCGCCGACACCGGCGTTCTCGCCACCCACGCCGCGACCGTCGAGGGGTCGCTGCGGCACGCGGGCCTGGAGACGCTGATGCTTCCCGTGCATCGGGGCGAGGCCTCGAAGTCGGTATCGGAGGCGGAGCGACTCTGGGAAGCGATGGCGGAAGCTGCCGTCGATCGCGGCACCCATGTCATCGCCGTGGGGGGAGGGGTTGTGGGGGATCTCGCCGGGTTTGTCGCGGCGACCTTCGCCCGTGGCCTCCCGGTGTGGCAGGTGCCGACGACCCTCGTCGCCCAGGTCGACAGCGCCATCGGTGGCAAGACCGGCATCAATCTCCGTGCCGGCAAGAACCTCGTCGGCGCCTTCTGGCAGCCCCGGGGCGTCATCGCCGACATCGACACGCTCCGCACGCTCCCTGAACGGGAATATGTCAGCGGGATGGCCGAGGTGGCGAAATACGGCATGATCCTCGACGAGCTTCTCTTCGAACGCCTGGAATCCCGTGCTGGGGCGATCCTCGCCCGCGACCCGGTCGAACTCGGGGCGATTGTACGCCGCTCGGCCGAACTCAAGGCCTCGGTCGTTTCCCGCGACGAGCACGAACGGACTGGCCTGCGAGCCATTCTCAACTACGGCCATACCTTCGGGCATGCCTACGAGAATGCCGTCGGCTATGGCACGCTTCTGCATGGTGAGGCGGTGGCGATCGGGATGGCCGACGCCGCAGAACTGGCCGTCCGGATCGGACGGATTCCGGCCGATCTCGCCCTCCGCCAGGATGCGCTTCTCACCGCCCTGCACCTGCCGACGCGACTCCCTCCAGGGCCCAAGCCTTCACCGGAGGATCTGGTGGCGCTGATGGCCCGCGACAAGAAGACCCTCCACGGCCGACTTCGGTTCATTCTCCCCACGCGGCTCGGGGAGGTCGAACTCGTCGACGGGATCGATTCCTCCGTCGTGCTCGATGTGCTCAACCGGCTGAGCTGAGCTTCGCTCCCCGGAACCACGGCCTCGGGTCGCAGCCATGCCGCCCTCCTCCCGCCCCACCAACGACTGAGGGGGTGATGCAAGGCCTCGTGGCCCCGCACCACCCCCTTCGGGTGTTGTCACTCGTAGAAGTGACGGCGATCAGCGCCAGTCCTTCCCCGGCAGCTTCGACGGCCACTCATCGTCGGTGAGCCATACAAGCGACGTCGATGTCGACGCCAGACCCGCGGCCTGCTTCGGCTGAGCGGCTGTGATCGCCGCCGAACCTTCGGCATCGACACTCACACGCACCTGCTCGAAGTCGACGTCCGACGTGCACAGGCTCTGATGACGCGATGGCCGGAATCCGACCGGCACCTTTCCGAGCACCGCATCGATCCGCTTCTTGCTCCGCAGACCGGAAAGCGAAAGTTCCACGGTGTCGCCGACACGACGGAGCACGGCGTTGTCCAAACGGGCGGCGTCGGGCAACCGCAGGAGGGCGGTGATGTCGCGGGCACCGGTGCGGAGATCACTCCCCGCTGGACCACGATCCCCCTTCGGACCGGCAGGCCCCTGCTTCCCATCGGCACCGTTCTTGCCATCCTTCCCGGCAGGGCCCGGTGGGCCAGCCTTGCCGTCGACGCCGGGCTTCCCATCCTTGCCGGGCGCACCGTTCAGACCCGGCTTCCCATCGG
>CANGIH010000061.1 GCA_947453875.1 Planctomycetaceae bacterium
CAGGAGCTGCCGGGCCCGCAGGGATCGTCGCGGCGACTGCCACTGCGGGCGTGGACGAGGCAGGTTGAGAGGCGAGCGGCGCCTGCTCGGGAGCCATCGCAATCGCCGCCGGGGGGGATTCTCGCGGCATCGAGGCCACGCTCTCCGCCGGCGGCGGCGGGGCGAGGGGAGCGGCCCCCGCGACGGCAGGCCCGGTAGCGTCGGCTTGGGGGAGGCTCCTGCCGGTGGCCGCAGCCATCGCCGCAGCCGCTTCCGGCGTGATGCCATGCGAGCCCACCGTCGCCAAAAAAGCCCGCACCCGCGTCGAGCAGGCACCGATCGTCCGCCCCTGCGCCTGCCCGAAGAGAATCCCGGCCAGCTCGCCGCGGGCATTGAGGATCGGGCCGCCAGAGTCTCCCTGCCGGGCCCGCGCCGCAAGCTCCACAAACTCCAGCGGATAGCCGGTGCCGGGAGCGAGATACTGCGTGCAGGCGCCGGTCTCGGAGCGGAACGGCCCCTTGCCATAGCCGAGGATCGAGAGCGGCTCGCCGATCGCCGGAGGGGCCGGCGCGATCGGGATCGGCGCCACCTTCGGCCGCCAGATCGCGATCGCAGCCAGATCCCACGGCTCGTCATGCCGGATCACCGTGCCGGCCGTCTGGAATCCGTCGGGGAACTGCACGAGCACCGCCGACTTCGCGTTGCGGATCACATGCCAGTTGGTGAGCACGAGCCCCTGGGAGGGATTGATGTCGACAAGCGCCCCAGACCCCATCGACGTGCCGCCATTCTCCGGGGCAATGATCCGGACGACGGCTGGATGAGGCGGATGGCCGCTGCCGAGGAAGTCGGCGAACGCCTCAGGGGCGAAAGCTTGCGGCGCGGCCCCTCCCCCCAGCCCCCAGCCCCAGGGCGCGAGCTGCGCCGAGGCACTCGGCATGACCGCCAGCATCGAAGACAACACCACCATCCACACGGCGATGCGCGGAAGTGGTCGCATGCTCTAGTTCCTCGGGCGCGGATCGCGGGCCCGGAGGTCAGCGAGGGGCGCGACGCATCGCCTGACGACGCACCTCGCGGGCGATGATCCGCTGGAGCAGCACCTGCCGTAGCCGGACCCGCTCCTGCTCGATCTCCTCGGCCATCAAAGCCGCTTTGCGGGTGAGCGCCTTGCCCGAATGCGTGACCATCGGCCGTCCTCCCTTGGCGGGCGGCCAGACGCCGCCCCGATCGGGGAGTCATCGGCATTCCAGGGCGGGTCAGAACAGCCACCGACGGATGAGGCAGTCAGAATCCGCGCAACCTCCCCATCCCCCCAGCCGGCCACTACCCTCCCGCCGTCACCGCGGCGATCTCGAAACCGTCGCGGAGGAGACGGTCGCGAAGGGCGGAGACATGCTCGCGATCGGCCGTCTGCACCGTGACGTCGACGGTCACACTGAAGACATCGGGGCCGGCGAAGGTCCGGTCGTGAACAACCTCGAGGACGCTCGCGCCCGCCGCGGCGATCGAGGCGGTGAGCCGGGCGATCCCCCCGGGGCGGTCCATGACACGCGTCCGGAAACGCCACAGCCTGCCATCGGCAGCGAGGCCATGGTCGATGACCCGGCCGAGGGTCGTCATGTCGATGTTGCCTCCGCAGAGCAGGAGCACCACCCGCTTGCCGCGGAGATCGGCGAGCTCCTCGTCGAGCAGCGCAGCCAGCGGGGCCGCCCCCGCCCCCTCGACGACCGTCTTTTCCAACTCGGAAAGCCGCAGCACCGCCAGTGCCAAAGCTTCCTCGTCGACGGTTACGACACGATCGACCAACGGGGCGGCCAGCGGAAACGAGACCTCCCCCACCTTCCCCACCGCAAGGCCGTCGGCGAGCGTCGGTCGGAGGGGCACCTGCACAGGTCGGCCCGCGGCAAGCGATGCCGACAGGCTTCCCGCCGCCGTCGGCTCGACGGCCACGATCCTGATCCCCGGCTTGAGGGCCTTGGCGGCTATCGCGACGCCGGCAAGCAGCCCGGCTCCGCCGGTGGGCACGATGATCGCGTCGGCATCGGGGACATCCTCGAGCACCTCAAGCGCCATCGTCCCCTGCCCCGCGATCACCCGGGGATCGTCAAAGCCGTGGATCCGTGACAGCCCATCGCGGGCGGCGATCTCCACCGCCATGGCACGGGCATCCTCGAAGGAATCCCCCTCGAGGATCACATGGGCCCCGAGCCGCCGGCAGGTGGCCACCTTCACCAGCGGCGCAAACCGCGGCATCACGACCGTGACGGGAATGCCGAGGAGACGACCATGCCAGGCCAGGCCGAGGGCGTGATTGCCGGCCGACGCCGCCACCACCCCCCGGGCCCGGGCCGGGGCGTCGAGCAGTTCCATCGCGTTGCGGGCCCCACGCTCCTTGAACGATCCCGTCCGCTGGAGGAGATCGAGCTTGCACCACACCCGGCAACCGGTCAGATCGGAGAGGGGGATGCTCGGCGGGCAGGGCGTGCGGGCCACCCCGTCGCGGATCCGTGCATGGGCAGCACGGATGTCTTCGAGGGTCACCGCCGGCCGCGGCGGCGGGGGTGCGGAGCGGGTCATGGGGTGTGCCGCTTGGGGGCATGAAACGATCGGACGTCGACCCAATCCATCCCGGCACGCTCGGCGGCGGCGATGCCCAGGTCGCTGTCCTCCCAGACGACACAGTGACCGGGGCGGACGGCCAGCCTTCTGGCAGCCTCGAGGAACGGATCGGGATCGGGCTTGTGACGGATGGTGTCCTCGCTTGCCACCACGGTGTCGAAGGCGCCATCGAGCCCGACATGGGCGAGGATCCGCTCGCAGACGGCACGGTGGCCGCCGGTGACCACCGCGATCGGAATCCGGCCCCGGCAGCGACGGACAACATCGACCACCGGGTCGATCGCCTCGACATGGGCCAGACGCGAGAGGAAGGCCTCCTCTTTGGCATGCACCGCTCGGTCGAGATCGATCTCGATGCCCGCCTCGCGCGCGAGCGTGGCCACGATGTCGCGCGTCGGCCGCCCCCCCATCGCATAGAAGCGGTTTTCGTCGAACTCCAGGCCATGGATCCCCGTGACATGGAGCCAGGCCAGATAATGGGCCGGCATCGTGTCGGCGAGGGTGCCATCGCAGTCGAAGAGGATGGCGTCGTGGTCTTGGAGGGGCCAGATGGACATGGGGGCCACGGGGCGAAGGGGGCGTGAGCGGGAAAGGGGGGCGAAGCGTGTGATTATAGCGCCTGAGCCGGTTTTTCGCCCCGAACAGGCTCTCGCTGGCACCGCGAAGTAACCTATGGTTCCGGAGGTGGAGGATCGACCGCCGATTCCCCCCCCACACCGGTCCCATCCTGTCTCGAACGCCTCGCCATGCGTCTGCCTCCCATCGGTATCCGCCCCCGGATCCTCATTGTCGGGGCTGCCACGCTCGTCCTTCTGGCAATGCTCGTGTTTGGTGTCTACCGGCGCGGCCTCGAGGTGCTGCGCGAATCGGCCGAGGAGACGATCCGTGGCCAGGCGGCGGCGATCGCGGCCGAATTTGACCGCGGCACCCTCGAGGCCCTCACCGCCGCCCGCGGGATGGCGCTTTCCGCCGCGGAGGGAATGGCGCACGGCCACGCCGAATTCGACGATCTCGCCCGCGCCGTGCTCGACGGCCAATCGCGTTTCCAAGGCACCTGGTATGTGATCGAATCGGAAGGGGATGCCGCCGCCCCACGGGTCGTCGCCTGGGGGCGCGATCCGGCCGACCCGGCCGCGATCATCCGCACCGCAGCATCGATCACCCAACCCCGCGCCACCATCGATGCGCGCGGCTATGCCCGCGTCCGCCAGCGCGCCGCCGAGGCACCGCGGAGCGAAGCGGGCCTCGTCACCGAGCCGCACGAGGAGTCGGATATCGTCGTCATCGACCATGTCTGGCCGATCGTGATCGACGGCCGGTTTGCCGGGGCCGCGGGGGTGAGTTGCCCGCTGGCCGACTTCGACGCGAGCCTGATGCGGATCCGCGATCGGCTGCAGCGGGCCGGATGGTCGGCGGCGATCTCGGTCGTCAGCCCCGAGGGGCATGTCGTTGCCGCCACCAGCAACAGCGGAGAGGCGGAGGGCCTGCCGCAGAACGAGACCCATTGGTCGAGGATCCTCGACAGCCTGCGGGGGGAGCAGACATCGGTGGTGCGCGGGACCGACGCGACGACCGGTGCCGACTGCCTTTTCGCCGGGGCCCAGGCGCCGACCACCGGCTGGACGGTGGTCGTGAAACTCGCCTGGAGCGCCATCACCCGTCGCGTCCAGCGGCCGATGTTCGACATCCTCCTCTCCGCCATCGGAGCCCTTGCCATCCTCACAGGCTCGCTCACCTGGCTGGCAAGCAAGGTGCGTCGCCGGATCGCGACCGCCGCAGGCGTCGCCCGACGGGTCGCCGATGGGGATCTCACCGCCGCCCCTGATCTCCGTGGCGGCGACGAATCGGGGCAGCTCCTCCGCGACGTCAGCCACATGACGCAGAGCCTGCGGAGCATCGTCGAGCAGGTAAAGGACGCCGGCCGCGAACTCGACGCCACCTCCCATGACCTCGCCGCGGCCGGTGCCCATCAGCAGGAGGCGATTAATTCCCTCGGGGCGAGCACCACCGAAGCCGCCGCCGCCAGTCGGCAGATCTCCGTGACGGGCAAGGAACTGCTCGCCACGATGGACGAGGTGGCGGCCGTCGCCAACGAGACCGCCGCGGTCGCCGATGCCGGCCGGGAGAACCTCGGGGGGGTGGGCGAAACGATGCGCCATCTCGAGGAATCGACCAACGATTTCGGCGAGCGTCTGTCGCTCATCCGCCAGCGTGCGGAGGACATCAACATGGTCATCACGACGATCACGAAGGTGGCCGACCAGACCAATCTCCTCTCCATCAATGCCGCGATCGAGGCGGAGAAGGCCGGGGAATACGGCCACGGCTTCATCGTCGTCGCCCGCGAGATCCGCCGTCTCGCCGACCAGACCGCCGTGGCGACCCTCGACATCGAACGGCTCGTCGAGCAGATGCAGCAGGCCGTCAGCGTCGGGGTGTCGGAGATGGACCGCTTCGCCGTCGAGGTGAAGGCGGGCGTGGAGCGGGTCACGGGGATCAGCGGGCAGTTCGCCGACGTGATCGGGAAGGTGCATGGCCTCTCCACCCGATTCGACCAGGTCAACGAGGGGATGCGGGCCCAGGCCGCCGGGGCCCAGCAGATCGCCGAGGCACTCGTCACCCTCACCGACGGGTCACGATCGGCCGCCGACGCCCTCAATGAGTTTCACGGGGCCTCGACGAACATGGCCCGGGCGGTGGAGGGCCTGAACCAGTCGGTGAGCCGTTTCCGACTCGGCGAGCACTCCTGATTCGGGGGCATTTTCGCCCCGTCCCCATCACCGCCGGGCCCCGGCGCCTGTGAAGGGGGGAGTTTCGGGGAGCCTGCAGGGGCGCGTGGGCCGTGCTCCGCCCCTGACCACGATGCCTGGGAAGCCTGGGCAAACCACCCCGACCCCTCCGCGCCCGGAGTCTGTTCCGGAAATGCTCATGGTGCGGGGCATGCCGGGTCGATCACTGCTGACGATCGTGCCGGTTATGAGGCGCTCGGTACACATCAGCCGGGCGAACCGGCCACCGACCGGAATCCGAATCCAATGAAGAACACACTCCATCGTCCCGCCGAGAGCGGTCGCTTCCGCCCGAAGGCCAGTCGTGGCCGTTTGGCCGCCTGGCGACGACGGGCCCGCGAGATGACGGCCTGCATGCTGATCGCCGCGACGGCGGTGGGGCAGTCGGGCACCGCACTCGCCCAGATGGGTCAGATGGGCATGGCCCCGGTCGGGGGTGTGGTGAACCGGGCCGCCGCCGGATTCGCCAACCTCAACAACAACGGCCCGGGCTGGATGTACTACGGCCTCAACGCAGCCGATCGCGGCCTCGGCTACCAGGGCAGCTACATGACCCTCGGGGCATTCATCCCCTACGCCGAGGACGACCTCGGTGGATTCTGGTCGACCGACCTCCGCGCCCACCTTTCGAACTACGGCGGTTTCTTCTCCAACGTCGGCGTCGTCCGCAAGCAGTTCCTCGGCGGGACGCTCGGCGGCATCGGCGTCTACTGGGACTACGACGCCGACCAGAACCAGTACGGCAACACCTGGATCAACGACACCAGCGGCAGCTACCTTTTCCCCGGCGGCATGACCTACAACCAGGTGGGCGTGTCGGCCGAGTGGTTGACCGACTACGGCAACCTGCGGAGCAACGGCTACATCCCCGTCGGCAGCACGGCCTCGACGATGGGGCCGTACGTCGGCAATTCGCTCCTCGGTGTCCTCGGCGTCAACGCCGCCCTCACCGGTGCCGACCTCGAAGTCGGTGCCTATGTCCCGGGCCTCTCCGACTGGGCCGGCATGGTCAGCGTCGGCGGCTACACCTTCGGGAACGCCCGCTACAACCTCCCCAGCGGCAACGACGTCGTGCCGTACTTCGGCGGTGTGTACACCCGACTCGACATGACGTTCCTCAACAACTGGGACTTCTCACTCCAGGCGAACAACGACAGCTACTTCGACTGGACCGGCTTCGCCCGCCTCACCTACCGCATGGGTGGATCGCGGCGGCGGACCGTGTCGGATCAGGTCGAACAGCCGATGATGCGCAACGAGCACATCGTCCGCGCCTACCAGCAGCCCGTGCAGGCCCTCAACCCCTACACCGCCACCCCCTGGAACGTCGTCCACGTCGACAGCGGCGCGGCGGCGGGGGCGGCCGCCACCCCGATGGCCCTCTCGGCATCACCGTTGGCCGCCACCGGCTTGGGCACCGCCGAGGCGCCCCTGACGACGCTCGCCGCCGCCCAGGTCGTGGCCACCAACCCCTACGACATCATCCTCGTCCACCAGGGGATCAGTTCCAACCAGCCCTACGCGGGCGGCTTCTCGTTTGCGGCCGATCACCAGTTCCTCGTCGGCCAGGGTTCGGCGATGCAGCTTCCCACCGCGAACATGGGCCTCGTGCCGGTGTGGAGCGGCGTGAAGAGCACCGACTATCCGGTGATCGCGGCGGGGACCGGCACGGCCATCACCCTCGGCAACGGGTCGGTGGTCGACCACCTCAAGATCACAGGCTCGCGGGTCGGCATCTCCGACGCCGGGGTCACCGAGACGGGGAGCTACGTGATCGTCAACGACGTGCAGATCGTCGGCAGCGGTCCGAACCAGACCGGCGTCCAGATCCTCGATCTCAACGACACCGGCGAACGGCTCAACTTCTCGAACATGTACCTGCAGGGGCTGACGGCCAACGGCTTCGACATCTACGGTGGCAGCGGTGGCGCCGGCGATCCGAATGTCAACATCGACAACTCCACGATCACCGACATCGGCGGCTCGGCGGTGCTTGTCCAGGACGTCTACAACGACGGTCGGGTGCGGATCACCAACTCGGACATCAGCCGCACGACCGCCGCCGGCGTGCAGGTGACCAACGCCCAGGTCTACGTCGAGGGGACCGATTTCTCCGCCATCGGCACCGCCGGCGTCGACGCGACTGCGGGTGTCGTCCCCGAGGCGGGGGTGTTCGGCACCAATTCGATCGTGCAGGTGGTCGCCTCGACGTTCGTGGGAGTTCCGGTCGGCGTCCGTGCCCAGGCCACCGAGGGGGGCACGATGGATGTCACGATCAACAGCAACACCATCCGCACCACCGGCGGCAACGGCATCATCGTGTCGGTCGCCGATGCACCGAACGCCGTGGCGAATGCCTCGATCGTGGGCAACCGGGTGACGGGGGCCGCGACGGTCACCAGCGGCACCGTCCAGGTCTCCAACGGCAACATCCTCCTCGACTCGGTCGGCTGGACGGTCAACCTCACTCCCGACCCGCCGGTCGTCACTCCCGGCCAGGGCATCCTCAATGTGCGGGCCGCCGACGAGGCGAACCTCCGCGGCCTCAACTACAACGCCTCGGTGCAGGACATGCCCGCCGATGTGGTCGACGGCGACGGCAACATCATCGTCCCACCGCCGCCGTTCTACGATCCGGCGCTCTACGTGCCGCTCCCGCCCAACTGATCGGCCCCAAGGGCAAGCCACGTCATGACACGGAAGGGTGGGCGGCCGGAACGATCCGGTCGCCCACCTGGACGTTTGCGGTGCGACCATCGCCGCAGGTGTTGATGCCGAGGCGGTAATAGCCCTGCCACGCGGAGGCGTCGGCGTCACGGCGGATTCCCCGGCGGCGGCGGGCCTCGAATGCCTCGCGGAAGTGTTCGGTCCCCTTTCCCGAGCGGGAGTCACGGGCCGGCACCGGGCAGCGGCGGCAGGCATTCGTCGCCCGGAAGCCCGCCCCACCGACGACGAACGGGAGCGGGGGGAGCGGGGGCAGATCGGCCCAGGGATCGACAAGAATCTCCGCCCCGAGCGCACCGAGTGTCGGTGGAGGAGGGACCCGCGCGGGATGGGCGAGGGTGTCCTCCCAGAAAGGATCGCAGCCACCGGCCTCGAGATTCATCCGGAACCGGCGGCGGACCTCATCGATCGGCAGCGAGAACCACCGGGCCACCTCCACGAGCGTGGCCGTCGAGACCAGCGTCGCCCCGGAGGCCTCCCGGTCGTCTGGAAACCCCCCTGTCGATCGCTCCTCGAGATCGACGGCGATCCCGAGCGCCTCCGACAGCCAACCAGACGGCCCGGTCGGACCAGGCATGAGCGGAAAGCGCTCCGCGCCCAAACCAACGACGCCCCCCGCCGAGGTCGGATCAAGATGCAGTCGCACCGTCCGCCCGCTCCCCTCCCCATCGAGGTCGAACGAGGCGCGGATCGAGTGGATCCGGGGAGTCCGTTTGGCATTCACGACCATTCCGTCAGGATCGACCAGCCGCCAGCGCCGGTCGTGTTCGAGCGCGCCGCAGGGGAGCACGCTGGCCTCTCCCACCTCGACGCCATCGAGGCTCTTCACCGGAAAGAGGGTGATGCGGTCGAGGTGGGGCATGGGTGATGATCTCCCCGTTGCCGTCCGATCCGGGATCACATCCGGAAGTTGAACGTCTGCCAGAGAAGACGCAGCAGCCAGCTCCCCACGGTGCGCTGGCCGACGCGGATCCGGGCCGTGCCACGCATCCCCGCGGTGAACGAGGTGTCGGGATCGTCGAGCGCCATCAGCGCCTCGTAGCTGGTGGAGATCGGCGTCTCCCGGCCCGATTCGTCGGTGCGGGTGGGAACCTTGCCCCCCGCCTTCACGCTCAGACGCTCCGACCCGGCCTCGAGGCTCGTCTCCGCGATCTCGTCGACGACACCCCGGAACGTCAGCCAGGGGAGCGCGTCGAGCTTGAGATCGACCGGCTGGCCATGGCCGACGAACTCCACCTCCGACTGGTCGACCACCATCACTGCCTCGAACGCGGCCGGATCGCCCACCAAGCAGAGCACCGTTCCCTCGGCGAGCGTCGCACCGAGGTTCTGCTCGTCGAGCACATGCCCGCTCCAGCCCGGGAGACGCCCTGCCCCATCGGGAGTCGGCTTGACGGCCGTCGCCGGCAGGACGACACCGGCCCGCGGGGCGGTGAGGACGAGATCGGCGCGGTCCTTCCGCTTGCGGGTCAACTGCTCCTCGACACTCTTGAGCGATTCCTCCACCGTGCCGATCTCGAGCCCCGCGGCGGGGTCGGTGAATCGTTCCCGCTCCAGACTCGACAGCCTCGAGC
>CANGIH010000062.1 GCA_947453875.1 Planctomycetaceae bacterium
CCATACATCGAGCAGGGCAACCTCTTCGATCTGGCCAACCGCACCGTCTACACGCCCGTTCCCGGTGCTCCCGGCGCGGGAACGATCTACTCCGTCTCGATTCCGTCGTTTCTTTGTCCCACGGAGATGTCGAGCCCCGGCGGACTCGGCGCCACCACCAGCGGCGGGGCGAACCAGTGGGCGGTCGGCAACTATGCCGTGAACTACAACGTCTTCGGCAACCCCACCGCATCCACCCCGGAGGCCCGCATCCAGGGCAACGCCCGGATCTCGCAGTCGATGCCCGACGGCACGTCGAGCACCGTGCTGATCGCCGAGAAATACGGCACCTGTGGCTCGAGCGGCACCGTCGACGACTCGAGCACCAACGGCAACCTGTGGAGCGATGCCAACAGCCGCTGGCGGCCGGTGTTCTGCATCAACGAGACCATGCAGACGCCCTCCGCCGCAGGGTACACCACCTGCGCGGTGTTCCAGGTAACGCCTCACTGGATCAAGGGATGCGATTCCGCTCGGGCCCAGACGCCCCACTACGGAGGGATGAGCGTGACGCTCGCCGACGCCAGCGTCCGGGCGGTGCAGGGGGATATCGATGCGGCGGCATGGGCCAACGTCTGTCACCCCGCCGATGGTCAGGCCGTCGGTGACTGGTGAGACAGACAGCGCCGGCACGCGGTCCGGCACGATGGGAGGATCAGACCCCATGGCCGGATCGCGTGCCGACATCGCGCTGCTCACCGACCGCCGCTACACGGCCCCCGAGGCCGCCCCCGACGACTGGTATCTCGGCAACATCCTCGCCGATGACCGTCTCCTCGCCGAGGGCCTCGCCCTGCGGGGGCTGTCGAGCGTGCGTCTGGACTGGGCCGACGACCGTGTCGACTGGGAGGCGTTCCGGGGGGTCGTGTTCCGCACCACCTGGGACTACTACGACCGGCAGCAGGAGTTTGCCGCCTGGCTCGACCGGGTGGAGCCTGTGGCGCGGCTGATCAATGACGCCCGCACCGTCCGCTGGAATCTCGACAAGCACTATCTCTCCGACCTCGCATCACGCGGGATCCCCGTGGTGCCAACCCGATTCCTGGAGCGTGGCTCCCGGGTCCCGCTGGCCGCGGTCCTCGAAGCCGAGGGGTGGAAGGAGGGGGTCGTGAAACCTGCCATATCGGGCGGGGCCCGGCACACGCATCGCTTCGACCGCGAGTCGGCCGCCGCACTCGACGCGCCGATCGGAGCGCTGTTGTCAGACGAGGCGTTCCTCGTGCAGCCGTTCGAGCCCGACATCATGGCCCATGGAGAGGACACGCTGGTGATCATCGACGGTCACTTCACCCATGCGCTCACGAAGCGGGCCAAGCCGGGCGATTTCCGCGTCCAGGATGACCATGGCGGCACCGTGCATCCCTGCGAGCCCACCGCGGCACAGATCGCCCTCGCCGAGCGGGCCATGGCGGCGTGCGCCAGTCCCCCGGCCTACGGACGGGTCGACATGGTGCGCCTCGCCGACGGCGGCTGGGCGGTGATGGAACTGGAGCTCATCGAACCGGAGCTCTGGCTGCGGCGTCATCCACCGGCGGCCGCTGCCATGGCGGCGGCGATCGTCGCCCGGCTCTCATGAGGGCGTGTGCGGGGACTCAGTCCTTTTTGCCGATCGCGTAGAGGGCGTCGTAGGAGCGGACGAAGAGGACACCATCCGCCACCAGGAGCGATGCGGTCACCGGTTCCCCCACCTCGATCGAGTTGACCAGATCGAATGTCCGCCCGGCGTTCACGATCGACACCCAGCCGTCGTTCGAACCGAACCACAGCCGGCCATCGACGAGCAGGGGGCTGGTGCGATGCTGACCGGTATGTGTCCGCTCGAACCATAGCTCGTCGCCGGTCGCCGCGTCGAGACACTGGAGCTTGCCGTCGTTGTGGAGGAGGTAGACCAGCCCATCGGCGATCAGCGGCGTGCTCACGTCCGGGGTCCGCGGGTGGACCCAGGCGATCACCTCCTTCTTCTCGGAGCAGTCGCCGGCGAGCGAGTCGGAGACCTTGAGCCCCACCGTCGGGCCCCCCTTGGCGGTGGGGACGACGATCAGCCCTGGCACGATGCCGGGCGAGGCCACGAAACGGAACGTCGGGTCGTGGGGCTTGGGGTTGGTCTCGGTGGGGCCATTGAGCCTGGAAAACCGCCACAGTTCCCTGCCGTCATCAAGGGCGTGGCCGGTGATGCAGTCGGCGCCATGGACGACGAGAAACTCCCGCTTCCCGTCCCGGTAGATCGTCGGCGAGGCATAGGAATGCTTGCACTCGAATTGTGCATCGGTGATCCGATCGACTTCCCATATCGTCTCGCCCGTCGCGGCGTCGAGCTTGACGACCTTGCCGGTGCGGGTCTGGTCGTCGAGCTTCATCGCCCCGTGGATCAACTGGAGATAGAGGGAGTCGCCGTCGAGGACCGGCGTCGAGGTCATCCCGAATTGGATGTCGATCCGCCCGAAGCGCTCGTTGACGTCGGTCGTCCACACCTCGTCGCCGTCGACGGTGTGGCAGGCGAGGATGCCGGTCCCGAAGAAGCTCCAGACATGCTTCCCGTCGGTCGACGGGGAGGGGGAGGCGGAATTCCCCTCGCCGGCGCGGGCGTCCTGGTTGCCACTCCCCACCCGTTTCTTCCAGAGGATGCTGCCATCCTTCGCCGAGAGACCGATGACGACCAGATCATCCCCTTCGTTGCTGGTGAGGAAGATGCGGTCCCCCCAGACGCAGGGAGTGGCGCCGGCCCGTCCGGGAAGCGGGGTCCGCCAGAGGACGTTCTTCCCCTCCTTCGTCCAATCGGTCGGCAGGCCGGTCGCGGTGGCCGTGCCGTCATGGTGTGGGCCACGCCAATCGGGCCAGTTCTCCGCCACCGCCGGTGGGATCGGGAGCGCGATCAGCGTGGCGACAACGAGGGCCGTGACGGGGCGGGGCATGGTAGGGAATCTCGTGGGCGTCTGGCGGGGGCGAATGGAAAAACCGAGGAAAGCCAGGATTTGAACCGGCAACGCCATGGGATTATGCGTGGTGACGAACCCGAAGCAAAGGTTACGGCCGTACCGCGGTCGCGCGACGCCTGGCTGTCGGTGAAAAAAGTCCTGACCGAATTGGCTGCAGGGCACTCGGTCCACGGACCTGCCAGACATGGGCTGAACGTGCCCGAGCAGCCCGCGGCCGTCGCTTCAACAGCAGCTTCTTGGCCAGGCCGGCGGTTGCCAAAAAGCCGTGAGTCGAGCTACCCTCGCTGCGGAAATACCAGACCGGGAGCGTGCTCCTCGACCTCGACCGCTCGTCGAAGTTCTTCAGCCGCCTCCGGGCGCAGCTCCTCTGCTCTCGACGGAGAAAGCGTGCGCCGGGCACGCCCGCGCCACGACCCTCTTCAGGAGCGCTGCAGCGATGACAGAGAGACACGACGACGTTTCCCGTCGGGGAGTTTTGAAGCAGGCGGCGGTCGGGGGCGTCGGAATCGTCGCGGGATCGATCGTGACCGGTGCCGGAGGCGATCAGGCAGGCGCCGCGGTCGAACAGGTCGGAGCGAAGAACGCGTGGCTCGCCGAGCGTGCGACGTTTCTCAGCGGCAACAGGCTCCTGAAGACGAACGGCGACGGTTTGATCCCCCCACGAACCCTCGCCCGCGATGTCTACCGACCTCGGTCATCCCAAGAGATCGCCGATCTGATTCGATCAATCCCCGCTGGGGCTCCAGTCGCGAGTGTCTGTGGAGGTCACGAATCCTCCAACGCGGCCATGTTCGCCAGCAGCGAGGCGATCGTCCTGGACATGGTGCACCTCACCTCGATCGAGTTTCGTCAGGACGGCGACCGTTCGCTGGTCAGGGTGGGGGCTGGTGTCGTCTTTCGAGAACTCGTGGAGGCGGTCAAACGCCGACAGGGCGCTTTGCCGGTGGGAACGGGGCCGGGTGTCGGGGTCGTCGGGTACATCGTCAACGGCGGATTGAGCGGGTACTTTTCGCGACGGCTCGGATTGCTTGGACAGCGCGTGGAGAGCCTGACCGTGGTGACGGCAGCAGGCGACGTCCGCGTGCTCGTTCCCGGTGACGAACTGTTCACCGCGATGTTGGGAGCCGGCAGCGCGCTCGGGATCGTCGTCGACGTGACGCTCCGCCTGGAGCACGAGAGCGTCGTGAAGCACGCCGAGCAGAGGATCTTCTCGTTCCGGACGCGGGAACAAGCGGTGGAGTTCGCACGGGGTGCGCTGCGCATCCAGAGGGAGCGTGTCCTGCCGGACGATTCGGTCTCGATGGAGGTCGTCGTGTCGGCCGCGAAGGTCGTCGTGGTGACATTCGTCTTCTACGACACGTTTCGAGGGAGCGTCGCGGACTTCGTCACCCCGCTGGAGGAGCTCGCCACCCGCCTTGACCTGCCGGTCGCGATGGCATCGCAATGGTCTTCGTGGTACGAGACGGCGGCCGCACTGTGGCCTGTCATCACCGCGATGAAAGGGAGCCCGCTCGCCATGCTGCAGCACTGCATGGGAACCGAGGGGCCGCCCGACGACAGGATCCTCGACTTCATCTGCGACACGGTGATCGCCCACGCGCCGCTCGACGAGGCCACCTACTCGATCGTGGAAATCCGTACGCTGGGAGGTGCCGCCGTGTCGAAGGGGAAGATTCCCAGCGGGAATTGCCATCATCGGTTCTTCGTCGATCTGATCACCCTCTACGACGCCAAGGACAAGACGGCGGAGGAGCGACAGGTGATCGCCGACCGCACCACGCGTGTCATCGACGAGGCGCGTCACGTGGATGGTCTGTCGGTCGATTTCAGCGGGACGCATTCGCAGCCCGACGACGTCGGGGCCGCACCCTCGCCGTCGGTGATTTTCGGCACAGAAGCCATGGCCGAGACCGTCAGGCGGCTGAAGAAGGACGTTGACCCCGAGAACCGTTTTCGATTCCACCCGTTTGCGAAGATCCTTTGATCGGTGTCCGGGGCGATGTCCCCGACCGATCAGGGCGGACCGCGGCGAGCGGTGAGCAGGCGCCCACGAGGGCGTCCTGCATCGCCGGGCCCCGAGGAGTATCAGGCATGTCGGACATTCTGGCTCGCTTCGCGGCTGCGTATGCGGCGGGTTCGGTTCGAGTGATCGACCTGACGCAGGTGCTGTCGGCAGATTTCCCGACGTTGGTCCTGCCGGCCCCGTTCGGTCAGGCGTGGCCTTTCCGGATGGAAACGATTTCCCGCTACGACGATGCAGGGCCGGGCTGGTACTGGAACAATTTCTCCTGTGGCGAGCATGTGGGCACCCATTTCGACTCCCCCGCCCACTGGATCACGGGCCGGCATCTGCCCCGGAACACCGTCGACTCGATCGACGTCAGGAACTTCATCGCCCCAGTCACCGTCGTCGACGCCAGCGCGGAGGTCGCAGAGGATGAAGACTGGCTCCTGACCATCGACTTCCTCCGCGCCTGGGAAGACCGGCATGGCCGTATCCCCGCGGGGAACTGGGTGGCATTCCGCACCGATTGGTCCAAGCGACTGACCGATCCGGCGTCGTTTCTGAGCATGAAAGAGGACGGTGCCCACACGCCGGGGCCGACGCAGGAGACGGTGGAATGGCTGATCCACGAACGTGACGTGCTGGGATTCGCCGTCGAGACCATCAACACCGATGCCGGCCAGTCATATCGCTGGTCGCTCCCCTATCCCTGTCATACGTTGATGCATGGAGCCGGGAGATTCGGACTGCAGTGCCTGCGGAACCTCGATCAACTCCCCCCCACGGGGGCCATGATCATCGCGGCACCACTGAAGATCCGGGAGGGATCGGGCAGTCCCGTGCGCGTGCTGGCGCTGTGTGCAGGGTGAGGCACGGGCGACCGGTTCCGCCGCATCGAGCGGCGAGGCACTTGGTCCACAGCCTGCCAGCGGGTGTTCGCGGGGCTGTTTGCCCCCCGTGGTGTCTGCGGCGCCTTCCGGGGGTGCTGAGCCCGCACCCCCGGGGAAGCGATCCGGCCTTGAAAACGAGGAACAGAAACAGACTAGGACCGGCAGGATTCGAACCTGCAACCAAGGGATTATGAGTCCCCTGCTCTGACCGTTGAGCTACGGTCCCCTCAACTCAACCGGGCGATTATGGGGCGGCGTGGCGGAGCCGGGCAACCGCAGGTACCCTGGCCCGTCACCCGCTTAGGTCTCCGCGGCGGTTGCGGGGCCGCCGCTTCCCGCGAGCCTGCTTGCCGGCAGGCCAGTGGGCCGGCCGCGGCTGGTACGTCGTCATCGGATCGGTCCAGGGATTGCCGCTGAGCGCGCCGAGAATGCAGCAGGCATGGAGCACCACTCCCGGCAGCACGAGCGCGAGATAGCCGGCGAGCACGATCACGAACCAGACGATCGCGCGGAAAAACTGCCCCTTGTAGAGCTGGCCCAGCCCGGGCACGAAGAGGCTGAGGATGGCCGCCACCCCCGGGCTGAAGCGCCGCACAGGGAGGTGGTAGATGACGATCCGGTCATCGGCCGGCGGCTCGTCGTCGCGTTCGCTGTCGGCCGAGTTGTGGGCGGCTGCGGCGCTCGAGCGCGGCGCTTCGACGGGAGGGGGCGCAGCGGGGGGCGAAGCCTCTGCCGTGCCGGGCGTCTGGGTGGCGGCCGCCCGCTCCGCCGCGAGGCGCTCCACTTCCAGGTCGAGTCGGCGCCGCTCGAGGGCGAGGCGTTCCTCCTCGAGCCGCCGCGCCGCCCGCTCGGCGGCGTGCTTGTCGAGGTTTTCCTTCACCTGCGAAAGCAGCCGGACACACTCGACGTGCATCCCGAGAGCTGCCAGGAAAAGCCCTCCGAGGGTCAGCCCGAGCGCGAGTCGCGAGTGGGCGATCGCCGTGAACGCGATGCCGAGGGCGGCGAGGAACGCTCCGGCCGTGGCGAGGAGATGCCGAGGGGCAAGGTTCTCCCAGTCGACCAGCGGCGGTCGCTCTCGGAGCGGATGGGGCGACGGGCCCCGCGATTGCTTTTCGGGATGGAGGGTGGCATCGACAAGCTCGCTGACCGTGCGGGTGATCGGTCGACCGACCAGCCAGTCGAATGAGCGGGCCGGCTGCCACTCGCTCATCCCCTCCGTCCAGACCAGATCATCGGGGGAGAGCCAGCCTTCACGGGCCAGATCGACAAGACGTTCCTTCGGCACCGGTCCCTGCCGTTGTCCATCGCGGGCGTAGTACCAGCGTTCGATCACGTCCGGTGCTCCGGAAAAAGTCGCGGCCTTGTCGGCGAGGTGCCGCGGGCCGTCACCTGCTTCCCAAGGATAACGTCCCCCCCGGTTCCACCTCGACGCTGGCCTGCTGGGGGAAATTCTCCGCGACGTCGATGGTGACGGGGAGGGCTTCCGGCGTGGTAGGATCGGCGAAAATCCCATCAGTCGCAGGTCCTTTCCATGACCAAATCGGTGGCATCGGATGACGGCCCCGCCGACGGTTGGCGGCTACCCGACCCGCGGCGCCTGTGGGACTCGCTCTCCGGCAGCATCGACTGCTTCGTGACCGTGATCGACCCCGATTGCCGGATCCGGTCGCTCAATCAGGTCGCCACCGGATTCGATCCGACGGGTCTGATCGGTCGGAGCGTGTTCGATTTCATGCCCCCATCCGAGGTCGAGCGGGTGCGGCGGCACTACGACAACATTTTCGGTGCGGGCCAGAGCATCGCCTTCGATCTGTTGACGATCGATGATGGCGGGGCGTTGGTTCCGTACTCAGTGCGTGGGGCGCCGGTCTTCAACGGTGACAGGGTGGTGGCCGCCGTTCTCACCTCACACGACCAGCGGACGCTTCTTGCCACCGAGGCATCGCTCCGGGCCGAGCGGCAGGTCCTCCGCCGCCTCCTCGAGACGCAGGAACGGGAGCGGCGGATCATCTCCTACGAGATCCACGACGGCCTCGCGCAGTACCTTACGAGCGCCACGATGCTTCTCGAGGCCTGCAGCCACTCGATCGAATCGGAGGGCCTGCGAGCGGAGCCTCTCCTCAGGGATTTCGTCGAGGCCAGGCGGGTGTTGCGACTGGCGATCGACGAGTCGCGTCGGCTCATCAATGGCCTGCGGCCGCCGATGCTGGACGAGTTGGGGATCCTCGCCGCCGTCGAGTCACTCATCGACGAGGCTCGGGCCAATGGATTGGGCGTCGATTTTCTCCATCCTCTCGCGATTCCCGAAATCGAACCGGACGTCGCCACCGCCCTGTTCCGCATCGTGCAGGAATCGCTCTCCAACATCCGCAAGTACGCCCGTGCGACGAGCGTCCGGGTGACGATCGAGTCGAACGGGCCCGGGGAGGTGATGGCCGAGGTGGTCGATGACGGCGTCGGGTTCGCCGTCGACCGGGTGCCGTCGGGCAGCTTCGGGCTCGAGGGAATCCGCCAACGCGCCCGACTGTTCGGACGTGAGGCGGTGATCGAGAGCGTTGCCGGGATGGGCACCCGGATCATGGTCGCCCTTCCGATCGTCGCAAGCTAGGTGTTCCAGGAAACGACTCAGTTCCGGTGGCTCAGGGCTGGATCGTGCCGCCGACCTTCACCTGGAGTTTGCCGACACACTTCGAGTTCGGCGGAACATTGACCTTGAGGTAGAGCACGCCGTCACGGTCGGCGGGACGCTCGTAGGTCGATCCGACGAGAAACGGCTTCGCGGGTTTTTCATTCGCGGCCGCGGCTGCGGGAGGAATGATCGCTCCCATCACCGCCCCCAGCGGCACATGGGCGAGCAGGTCCTTCTCGGGGTTATCGCCCGTCAAGCCGTCGGGGCCGCTGGTCAGCGGCGCGGTGGTGAGCTTGTAGTCGCCGGCAACGCGGATGCGGATCGTGCGATCCTTGGCGACCGGCCCCACCTCCTGCCACGACTTCCCGGTGTCGAGATCGATGTCGATCTCGCTGGCGGCGAGGCTCTGAGCGGCAAGCTGCTCGAGTTTCTGCTTGATCGGCTCGTTTTGCGGATAGAGCTTCTGAAGCGCCTCGAGAATCGTACGGGCACGGTCGTAGGAGCCGGAGTCCTCGTACGACTTGATGAGTTGTTCGGTGTCCTTGAGGAAGGAATCCTTCACCTTTTCCATCTTGGCGTCGAGCTTCTTGACTTCAGGGTTGGCCTGCTTCGGCCGTCCCTTGGCTGCGGGCTGGGCCGCCGCCGTCCCCACCAGGGCCGCCAGCACGCACCATCCCGCGGCGACGACGCGCGGATCACGCAGGACTTGGAAGGACATGCCACGACCGGCCATGATGATTTCCCTCATGCGCGGACCGGCAAAACCGATCCGGCTGCTCCCCACTGTTCCCCGGGACGACCTGCCGTCCCGACACACCGCGGAGGCCGTGCCCACGGACGTCGACCAGTCATCGACTCGCCCGGCCGCCGACCTCCACCGCTCCCGGTGTTGTACAACGTTCCTCGGGTTCGTTCTATCGGCGGTGATTGTCCCTCTGCTGCCGGCCCGAATCACGCTCGCCGCCGACCTCCGCCGGCGCGCCTGCCGGTTGGGATTCGATGTCGACAGCCTCGTGCGAGGAGTGAGGAGGCGATGTGAAGAGGGGAAGGAGCATGGCCCCGCCCTC
>CANGIH010000063.1 GCA_947453875.1 Planctomycetaceae bacterium
CGTGAAGGACAACCTCGTCCGCCAGGCCCGGTGGAACGACCGCAGCCAGTTCATGGGCTGCGAGCTCCGCGAACGGACACTCGGCGTGATCGGCTTCGGCGGCATCGGGAGGGCGCTGGTGAAGCTCCTGGCCGGGTTTGGGATGAATCCGCCGCTCGTCTACGATCCCTTGGCCTCCGCGGCGGTGGTCGAGGCGAACGGAGCCAGGAGCGTGGGGCTCGACGAACTCCTCGCCAGGGCCGATTTTGTCTCGATCCACTGCCCCCTCACCGACGAAACTCGCAACCTCATCGGTCCCCGTGAGCTCGCCCTCATGAAGCCGGGTTCGTATCTCATCAATACCGCCCGGGGGGGCATCGTCGACGAAGCCGCGCTCACCGAAGCGCTTGCCACGCGGCAGATCGCCGGCGCCGCCCTCGACTGTTTCGCCGAGGAACCGCTCACTGCCCCGCCGGTGTTTGCCGGTTTCGACAACGTTCTCCTCGCGCCACACTGCATCGCCTGGACCGACGAGATGTTCCGTGACATCGGCCGCACCGCCTGCCAGTCGATCGTCGACCTCGCGGCGGGCACGACGCCCCGCGGGGTGGTCAACCCGGAGGTGTTCAGTCGCCCCGGCTTCGTCGAGAAGTGGCGGCGACTGTCGGCTCGCGCGTCTTGACTTTCAGCGTATCCCGATCCCTGATCACATCCCACGAGGAGATCATTCGTCATGAAAAAGCTGCTGTCTGCGTGGAGCGTCCCGGGGGCCGTTCTGGCTGTCGCCTGTGTCACGCTGCTCGCGGCGGGGGCTGGGCACGCGGCGCCGCCGATCGTGCCGCCGGGGGCGGTGCCGAAGAAGCTCTTCGAGTCGAAGGTGCTCACCGAAGGGGTGGCGGTGGCGGCGGATGGGCAGGTCTATTTCAGCGAGATCACCTTCTCCCACCGCTCGCGGGACGAGCAGGGCTCGATCGAGGCCGGCTTCATCTGGCACTACGATCCGTCGACAGGCAAGGCGGAGATCTTCCGCTCACCGAGCGGGATGTCGAACGGGATCAAGTTCGACGCGGCCGGCAACATGATCGTCGCCGAGGGGGCCGACTTCGGCGGGCGGAGGGTGACGCGTACCGACATGGCCACCGGCAAGGCGCGGATCATCGCCGCGCTCCACGACGGGCAGCCGCTCAATTCCCCCAACGACATCACGATCGACGAGAAGGGGCGGATCTATTTCAGCGATCCCCGGTATGCGGGGCATGAGCCGATCGACCAGCCCCTCGAGGCGGTCTACCGGATCGACACCGACGGCTCGCTCCACCGGATCATCACCGATGCCGGCAAACCGAACGGCGTCTCCATCTCCCCCGATCAGAAGACGCTGTACGTGGTCAGCAACGACAACGGCGGCACGGCGATCGGCCGGTTTGCCAATGCCGACGGGAAGGGGACGATTCCGCTGCGGAAGGGGCTGATGGCGCTGCTGGCCTACGATCTCCACGACGACGGCACGGCCACCTTCCGCAAGACGCTCGTCGACTATGCGCCGTTCGACGGCCCCGATGGCCTGGTGGTCGACACGGAGGGAAATCTCTACGTCGCCGTCCGTGCGGAGAATCGCCCGGGAATCTGCGTCTATTCGCCCGAGGGAGAGGAGCTCGCCTACATCCCCACCGAGGTGCCGACAAACGTGGGATTCGGTCGCGGCAAGGATGCCTCGCTCCTCTACATCACGGCCGGGGCGAGTCTTTATTCCATCCGGGTCAACCGGGAGGGCTATCACCTGCCGGCGGCCAGGTAGGCCTCGGCCGGGCTCGCCTCTTTCCAGGTCGCGGCGCCGCGGAGGTTTGTCTCAGCGACATCCCCCGCACTCCCCGGGAGAGCTGGAAGCCTCCACAACATCAAGATCGCAAGAACTTGACATGTCGAGTTGTCGCCATATGATGCCGGCATGGAAAGCGACCTCCCCACCCTGCAGGACCTTGCCGACGAGACGGGCGTCGAGCCGCGCACGATCCGCAGCTACGTGGAGAAGGGGATCATCCCGGGGCCCGACTCCCTCGGCCGGGGCGCCCGCTACCCGCGGGAATCGCTCGACCGACTGAAGGTGTTGCAGCTGCTGCGCGATGCCGATCGCGACATCTCCCTCGATCAGGCCCGACTCCTCCTCCAGCGGCTCACTCCAACCCAACTGCGGAACATCGCCGAGGGGAAGGAACGGATCGCCGCGGCCATCGATACCGATCGACCAACTGTCCAGTCGAAAGGGGACGCCCTCGCCTACATCTCCCGGCTGAAGCTGGGATCGACGCACCAATCGCCCCAGGGCGGAGGGGCGAGACAGACGCCGCGGTCGCACGGGATGCCGACCGGCCCAGACAGCGCCGACACCACCTTCCCGGTGCTCGAACAGGCCGCCAAAGCCCTCGGTGCGCTTGTCGGCCTCACCGCCGCGACGCGGTCTGTCCGCGGGGAGAGTTGGTACAGGCTCCCCCTCACCCCCGACATCGAACTCTCCGTCCGCGGCGAGTTCGGCCCCGAACAACTTGCCCAGCTGCACAGAATCGGCGACGCGCTGCGAATCCTGCTCACAAAAGGAGCCGTGAAATGACCCCTGCCAACCATCCCACCTCCGGCATCCCCGGCCCGACCGGCCCCCTGCTCACCGCCCGCCTCGACCGGAGCCTCGTCAACGCAAAGGGGGGCTCCGTCCGTCATCTGATCGTCAAGGTGCAGGCTCCGGTGGATGACTCGGCGGCCACCAAGTCCCGCCAACCGCTCAACCTCGGCCTCGTGATCGACGCCTCCGGGTCGATGGCCGGGGCGCCGCTCGACGCCGCAAAGTCGGCGGCACTCGGCGTGATCGAGGCCCTCCGCGACACCGATCACCTCTCCATCGTGTCGTTTGCCTCCGACTGCATCCTCCACGCCGATGGCGTGCGGATGACCGTGGAGGGGAGGCAGACGGCCGCCGAGGCGATCCGTCCGCTCGACACCCGCGGCTCGACCGATCTCGGCGGCGGCTGGCTCCTCGGCTGCGAAGGGGTGGCGAAGCGGCAGGCGGCCGCCGATGCTCTCGAACGCAATCGGGTGATCCTCCTCTCCGACGGTCATGCCAATCAGGGGGAGTGCGATCCGGGGGTGCTCGCCAGGCATGCCCGTGCCCTCCAGGACCGCGGCGTGCTGACGTCGACCGTCGGCATCGGCACCGGCTACTCGCCGATCCAACTCCAGGCGATCGCCGAGCAGGGAGGCGGCCGGATGCACGATGCCGAGCGGCCCGAGGAGATCGTGGAGATCGTCCTCGCCGAGCTCGCGGAGACGCTCACGACCACCGTCGAAAACGTCGAACTGCGATTGACGCTCCCCGACGGCATGACGGCCGAGATCTATGGCACCACTCCCACCACCACGACGGGCAAGCGATTCAGCGCCCTCCTCGGCGCCATGACCTCCGGCACCTCCAGGAACCTCGTCGTCAAGCTCACATGCCCCCCAGGAGCGGCCGAGAGTCGGCTGCCGATCGCCGTGGCGGCCCGCTGGCGCACCCCCGACAGCCCTGCAGTCCATGCCTGCGAGGTCGGCTCGCTCGAGGTTCACTACGGCTCCGGCCAGGCCTGCCTGGCCCAGCCCCACGATGCGGACACCGCCAAGACGGTGGCCGAGCAGTGGCAGGCCCACATCTACCATCGGGCCATCGTCCTCAACCAGGACGGAGAGCAGGAGGCGGCAGCGACGTTCGTGGAGCGGGAGCTCAAGTATTTCTCCAGATACTGCCAGGGGATTTCCGGCACGGAGCGGTTCGTGAGGGGGATCGTCGATCTTCTCCCCTCCCTGATCACGACCTTCTCCCCCCGCGATGCCAAGGAGATGCTCCTGTCGACCTACAAGATGACCCGCGGCGAGGTCGACCGCCGCTCCATGCGGCGGGAGAGTATCGACGAGATCGTCCGTTCCCACCGCAGGAAGCAGTGATCGGAAGGCGTGATCCTGCCGATCGTCGACCTATGACACGATTGACACGCACGCCAGGCACACGGCCGTCGTAAGAAGAGGCGTTGACCGCGGGCATCGCGTGCCCGCGGCAGATCGACACTCACCTGTCCGTCCCGGCGGACCGAGGAGATCCTCTCATGCCAGGCGATGAAAAAGACGGCCAAGCGGGGCTCGACGCGCTCGGCGAAGCGGTGCTCTCTCGGGATGTGTCGGGCAGAATCCGGTTTCTGGGTCCCGCCACCGCCCGGGCCCTCGTCGGACGGTTTGCACGGCCGGTGCGCCTCGTCGGCGGGCGGGCGGAGTATGACCCCCTCGACCCGGTGTCAAAAACCAGTTGCGGCCACCTCTGCCTCGAGCCCTCCGCCGACCCGCTCAGCCACGATGACGCCGACACCGTCGGCCACTACTCGGTCCATCTGTACCTCGACGGTCTCGAGCGACTTCCCGTTTCGGTGGCCAGGGAACTCGCCCGACACCGTGGCCACGTCTATCTCGACCGGCTGACATCGATCACCGACGGTGCCGCCGCGGCCCTCGGCACCCATCGGGGCGGGGGCCTGTCTTTCAACAACCTCCGCTCCCTGTCACCGGCAGCGGCCTTTGCGCTCGCCGGCCACGGCGGCGAGCTCTCCTTCGACAGGCTCCCCTCGCTCGGTCTCCACCAGGCGATCGGGCTCTCGAGGCATGCCTACGATCTCTATCTGGGGGGCATTCGAGCACTCGAGCCCGCCGTCGCCGTGGCCCTCGCCAGGCACCGCGGCCATCTCCACCTCAACGGACTTGCCGCGCCCAGCCCCGATGTCGCCGCGGCGATTGCTCGCCATCCGGGCTCACTCCATCTCCACAGTGTCGAGGAACTCTGTGACTCCACTGCGGAGGCTTTTGGAGCCCGGCGCGGAAATCTCTGCATCAAGAATGTCGAGCGGCTCTCCGTCCGGCAGGCCCGGAGCCTTTCCGACCATGTCGGTGGCCTGCTGCTCCTCTCCCTCGGGCGAATCGAGGATCGCGTCGCCTTCTGGCTCGGCCGCCACCGCGGCTCGCTCGATATCCGCGTGAAGGACGACGTCGGCGACCGTGTCCTCGAGGCGATCATCGGGCACCGCGGCCCGCTTCGGATCCGGGGCCTCAACACCATCACCCCGGACCGGGCCACGATCCTCGCCAGCCAGCGCGGGATCGGGGGCCTGATCCTCTCGGAGGTCCACTCGCTCGATGTCGCCGCCGCGGCGATCCTCGCCCGGCACCGCGGGGGCTATCTCGATCTGGGGCAGTTCGATCGCTTCGGCGCCGACGCAGCCGCAGCCCTCCGCCGCCACCCCTTCCACTCCCTCGAAACCGTTGGAACGTGAGCGACGCCCCGCGGCCCCGTCACCCCGACGCAGCCCGCGCCATCCGCCCCAGGATTCCCTTGACGATCACCGTCAGCAGCGATCCGGGAGAATAGTCGGCCGAGGCCATGTGGTCGATGCGATCCTCCGCGATGAGCCGCTCGAGGTGCCCCTGCGAGAGCCGCTCGTCGAACTTCTCTGGATCGAACACCGCCACCGCCTGCCCCCCCTTCTCGCGGACAAGCTTCATCGACGGGATGTCGGTGTCGCCATCCCCGAGGAACACCATCCGCTCGAAGGGGACACGCCGCTCCTGCTTCGGCATCCAAAGGTTGATCGTCGAGTTGTCCCAGACGTTGTCGATCCCCTTGTTGATCCGGAAGAGATACTGCGTCTTCGTCGTGTAGTTGATCGCCGACGCCGGCCAGACCGCCCGACCGGCATCGTCATAGGCATACGACGACGCGAACACCTTCCTGAAGCGAGGGTGGATGGAAAGGCCCTCGATCATCTCGAGAAGCCCCGATGAGACGACGAAGTGCTCGATCTCCACACCGACGCCCCGGCCGTAGGCGCCGATGTCGTCGAACCATGCCTCCACCCCGGCAAACAGCGGCGTCCGGGCGCCATGCGTGCGGAGGAGATCCCGCGTCACGCCGATCCCCGCCCGCCCGGCGGCGGTGAGCAGCATCCGCATGTAGGTGAGCACCTGATCGCTGTCGTGCCGCTCGGCTTCGCGGTGACACTCCTCCCAGAAGCCGTCGACGTCGGTCACGCCGACACTCGGCAGAAAGCTGTGCTCGGGGAGATTGCGGGGCGCGAGCGTGCCATCGAAGTCGTAGACGAGGGCCACACGGATCGGCGTTCTCACCTCCTGCCCGACAGTCTGCCGCATCGCCATGGAACTCCTCGTGATCCCCGGTCTCTCGGAAACAGCGGGGTGTTATACGCCCCGCAACCGGCACGCGTGGATCCGCCGCCTCGCGGGTCGCGGGGGTGCCCGGACCGGCGGCACGCCCCAGGAACAAAAAAACGCTCCCCGGAGCCCTGGCGGCTCCGGGGAGCGTCGGTGAAACGTGCATCGACCGTGCCCCGGTCAGGGGAGGAGAACCGAGTCGATGACATGGATCAGGCCATTCTTGGCAGGAATGTCGGTCTTCACGACCGTCGCCGATCCCGAGGCCGTGCCAACCTTCACGCCATCGGTCGCGGAGATCGACAGCTTGCCACCGCCGGCGGTGGTGGCTTCCTTCAGCTTGACGACGTCCGCCGCCGCCACTTTGCCGGGCACGACATGGAGGAGGAGGATGTCGCGGAGCTTGTCCTTGTTCTCGGGCTTGAGGAGCTCCTCGACGGCGCCGGCAGGAAGCTTGGCGAAGGCATCGTCGGTGGGGGCGAAGACCGTGAACGGGCCAACCCCTTTGAGGGTGCCGACGAGATCGGCCGCGCTGAGGGCCGCCGCGAGTGTCTTGAACGAACCGGCCGCGACCGCCGTGTCGACGATGTCGGGGAGGGCCGCGGTCTTCGCCACCGGCGCGGGGGAGGCGATGCGGACCGACTCCGTGGGGACACTCTGGACGACGACCGAATCGGTGCCGACGACATGCTCGGTGACGGTGGGAGCGGACGACGAATGAACGACCTGGCCCGACGGGACATGGGCACTGCCCGTGACCTGGCGGCTCTTCCAGGAGGATTGCGGCGCCGCGGGGGAGTGGCTGCGACGCCCCTGCATGATCCGCCCGCGACCACGGTTGCAATCACCGGCCGAGGCGGAGGGAATCCCGGCGGCCACGGTGACCGTGACGAGCAGGAGAAGGGGGGCAAACGTTCGCATGGGGGGTCTCCGGATGGAGGATATCGGCGTTCTTTCGAGAAGTGTAGACGGGCCGCACCGCCTGGACAGGGAAGACGCCCGGGGAAGCCGAGGCGGCAGGCCCTTTCCTGGCGGGCCGTGGATGAAGCACCCCGCCGGCCGCCCCCCCGGAAAACCCCGGCTTTATTGGGGGTGTGCCGGTGGAAAAAGGTCAAAGATGCCTCTTTCTACGGCTAGCGAAGGACTCATCTCCTCCGCGGGTCGCGCATCACCGGTGGCTCCTTGAGCCGGAACACGAACACCTCTTCACCCGTGGTCGTGCTGATGTCGTGATGCATGCTCACGCAGGGAATCTGGCACGCCCGCTCGATCACCTCGCCGAGCTGCCCCCGGGACACCTCCGCCAGATGCGTGCGCAGGCTCTTGACCAGATCGCGTCCCTTCGTCGGCTCGATGGTCTGGATCAGATGCTGTTCGGCCGACGAGAGCACCCCCTGCAACCGCACGACGACCAGATCAGTGACCAGATGGACATGGATCGACTTCGGCCCACGCCCCATGAAGGCCTGCATGAAACAGGCGATCCCGTCGCATACGGCAGCCTCGATCTCCCCCTGCGACTTCGGCGTCGGTTCGAGGCTCGCCAGCGGCACGGGGAGTTTTTGGCCAGTCAAAACGACCGCGGCCACCCCTACCATCGAGGGCGACGGCAGGGGTTTGACTCCGGCAGCACGTGGCAACAAGCCGACCACTCCCGACGATAGATGATGATCAATCATGGTGTTCCCGAAGAGTGTCCACCTCCGCACGGCACCGTCCACGGACACGCATGGACGCGGCGAACGCGACAAGACGTCCGCTTCGGCGGAGCATCAGGCTGGCCAGTCTTCCCGTGGGAAGGCGCGGTGGCCTGCGGAAATCACTTCGATCGACGGAGGCAGAGAATGCCCGCCCGACCCGGAAAAACCCCAGTTGGGAGCAGGAAGAACTTCGCTCCCAGATCGATCCACGACTCGCGACGGTGCTCCCAATCGGGACTCCGCAGCGACTTGTTGGCCGATGTTCACTGCCGGGTGCCGCGAGCAGGGGATTGAAAGTCGTCTCCGCGATCGCCCGGCGGATTCAATATAAGGCCGCGTCGCCCTCGGCACAATCACCCGGCCGGGGAATTGTCATCGGCATCCCTTCGATGTATTCCCTTCGATCGGTTTCTCCGATTCCGCGGGCGTATGATCGAGTGTCAGTGCCGCCCGACGCCTCTACTGACAATTGCCCCGCCCGACAAAAGGATGCACGCCGTGACCGCCCCCGGACCGACGATCCCCAAGGAACTGGCCCAGATCGCTCTGTCGCTCCAGACGGAGCGGACGGGTCACTCCCCGAAAGCGGTCACGGTCGTCGCCAGCGACGAGACGGTCGTGGTGACGCTCCATGAAGCGCTCACGCCGGCGGAAAAACTCCTTGCCCGCAGCACCGCCGGCGCCGCCCAGGTGGAGGGCTACCACCGCGCCCTGTTCGCCGTCTCCTGCGACCAGATGCGGACGGAGATCCAGCGGCTCACCGGGAGAAAGGTGAAGGAATCGGCCGTTGTCGTCGAACCGGCGACCGGCGCGATCGTGCACGCGTTTACCAGTGGCACGATCGTGCAGATCTTCCAACTCGAGCCCCACGACCCCGCTCCCCCGTCATGATGCGGCCGCCCGGCGCCCGATCGGGAGTGCCGCGTGCGATCGAATCAGAGGCGAGCGGGCGCCGGGCAGCGACACCGGCCGCACGCCGTGTTCGCCGGCCCGCTCAACGGAACTGCTGGCACCAGTAGACCGTCCCGTCGGCCGCGCGGGCCATCGCCACGCCGATCCGGGTGTGGGAGCCGAGGATGTTTGCCCGGTGGCCATCGGAACGCATCCAGCCCGACACCGCCTCCGAGGCTGACGACTGCCCCATGGCGATGTTCTCCGTCACTCCCTGGCCATGGGAGAGATTGCGGTTGCGGGCCATCCAGGCCGCCTGCCGGCGGGCCCCGTTCATCAGCGAAGCATCGGCAGCGAGGGGAGCGAGTCCGCGCTTGGCACGCGCGTCGTTGGTGCGGTCGATGACACCCGATTCGGTCGGCGAGAGGCTCACGCCCGCAGCCGTTGAGATCTGCGGATCCCTGGCGGGAGCGACTGAGCCCTCTGCAAGGAACCCGATCACGACCGAGACACCAAGTGCCGACATGCCAAGACGGTGACGAAACACATGCTTGCGCGTTGCACGCATCGGGACTCTCCTGGGGAGGGATGGAAGGAAGACAGAACGCCAGCAGGTGAGCAGGTATGGGAGGCCCGCCTCCCAACTGTCAACTTTCATCCCCATCCCCGCGTCGCCCTTCATCCCCCCAGCTTGCCCAGGCCATTGCCCGACGCTGCCACGCA
>CANGIH010000064.1 GCA_947453875.1 Planctomycetaceae bacterium
CCAGTTTGGGTTTCGGGATCGGTACGGTCGGCAACTCGAACATTACCGATTTCGTTCCCACCGGATTCGGGTTCGATGGAAATGTCGTGAGGGGAAATACGCCGGGAGACATGATCAATCTCGGCATCTACAGCGACGGCACCGCGGATGTCTTGAACAAAACTGACATCAATCCGGATGGAGGGCTCAGCGGCAGTCGACTGATCAAAACGGAGGCGACGTTCATGTTCTACACCCCACTGTTTGACCTTCGGGCAGTCACGGGTGAATCCTGGGTGCAGGACAACGTGACGTGGGGCTTCGGCACGGGGCCAGAAACGGTCTTTCTCCCTGAGCCGGGCACACTGCCGATGCTCGCCACCGGCGGGCTGTTCGCCCTCGGGTGGATGGCACGCCGCAGGACAAGGCGCGGAAGCAGCGGATCACCTCCGCAAGCATTCCCGCAAGCGACACAACCCTGAACCCAGGGGCCCCTGCCCCACAGATCATCGCGCGCGCCGGGAATCCGGCCGGTGGCCTGCGGGCTGCCGGCGAATCCTGTCGCCATCAGATTCGGAAGACGATTGCCCGGCACCGCGGTCGCGGGGCTTGGGTTACGGAGGCCGATATGGATGGACTGCCTGGAAAGCGGTCTGTTCACGACAGTTGTTTTACCGTTACCCCATGTCGCCATGGCTGGCGCGAGATCCCGGAGCGCCCAGCCATGCCGATCGCAGTCCGCCTGTTCCTTTGCCGTTCCGTTGCGTTCCGAATCATCGCCGCGGCCTGTGCCACGGCGGGGCTTCTTACCGCGACATGCGCCGCGTCGACCGTCACCTACAACGACGTCGGGCGCTCCTCCATCGGCACGCTCTTGAAGGTATCGGCGATTCTCACCACGTCGGGCTCCTCCCTGACGATCGCCTTGCGGAGCTATGGAGCGCCGACGGTGGCCAAGGCGGACGTGCTCTCGAGCTTCTATTTCAACCTTGCCGATCCCATCACCGGCCTCCGCCCGACGCTCACGTACGTTTCGGGAACGGGCCAGGCGTACGAGGTCCACAGCGGCGCGAACAACGACACACCGGTCGCCTGGTCACCGCAGATGTGGTCGACAACGGGCGACAGCGCGAAGCTCGCGTCGAATCTCCAGGCGGTGAAGAAGTTTGACGAGGGCTGGCAGTTCAAGGTGCTCAATCCGCCGCCGGGCTATCCCGGGCTCGGCTTCGGTATCGGCACGGTCGCGAACCCTGACATCGCCTCGTTCATTCCCGGTATGGAGGGCAGCTTCGACGCCAAGGTGGTGCGCGGAAGCGAAGATGGGTCGGCGATCAATCTCGGCATCTACAGCCCTGGCACCGGCACCGACATCGACCCCCGCCGCGGCCTCGACGGCGCCCGGCTCGTCCGTGGCGAGGCGGTCTTTCGCTTCATGAGCGACACCAATCTCGACACGCTCACGCTCCAGGAGAACGCCGTGTTCGGATTCGGTACGAACCCCGACTCCGTCATGCTTCCGGAGCCGGGCACACTGCCGATGCTGGCCAGCGCCGGCCTCTTGACCCTCGGGTGGGTGGCATGCCGCAGGATGCGGTGCGGGGCCGGCGCCTGACGGCCAAACAGGCGGTGGATAGCGTGCCCGCCGTGCCGGTTCGGTCAGGGTTGAACTTTTCCGCGGACAGCGAGCGACGCGGGCAGCGGCTCACGCGTCGTAGTAGAGGCAGAACTCGTACGGGTGCGGACGGAGCCGCATCGGGGCGATCTCCTCCTCGCGTTTGTGCTTGATCCAGTGCTCGAGGACGTCGGTGGTGAAGACATCCCCACGCAACAGGAAGTCATGGTCGGCCTCGAGGGCGACAAGCGCCTCCTCGAGCGATCCCGGCGCCCGCGGTACCTTCTTGAATTCCTCCGCCGGCAGATCGTAGATATCCCGGTCGAGCGGCTCGCCAGGATGGAGCTTGTTCTGGATGCCGTCGATCGCCGCCAGGAGGATCGCCGAGAAGGCGAAGTAGGGATTGCAGGTTGGATCGGGGCAGCGGAACTCGACCCGCTTCGTCCGCGGATTCGTGGAGTACATCGGGATCCGGCAGGCAGCGGAGCGGTTGCGCTGCGAGTAGGCGAGATTGACCGGCGCCTCGTAGCCGGGCACGAGCCGCTTGTAGCTGTTCGTCGTCGGATTCGTGAGGGCGAGGAGCGCCGGGGCATGGCGGAGGATGCCGCCGATCGCCAACAGGGCCATCTCGGAGAGCCCCGCATAGCCGGTGCCGGCGAACAGCGGCTGACTGTCCCGCCACAGCGACAGATGGACATGCATCCCCGAGCCATTGTCGCCGTGGATCGGCTTGGGCATGAAGGTCGCCGTCTTCCCATGCCTGCGGGCGACGTTCTTGACGATGTATTTGTAGAGGCAGACCTGATCGGCCATCCGCACCAACTCCTGGTAGCGCATGTCGATCTCGCACTGCCCAGCCGTGGCGACCTCGTGATGCTGCGCCTCGACGTCGATGCCCGAATGGATCATCGCCTGCATCATCTCGTTGCGCAGATCCATCATCTGGTCGCCGGGGGGGAGCGGGCAATTCCCCTCCTTGAAGCGGAGCTTGCCGCCGAGGTTGGGCCCCTCGTTGCGCCCCCGGTTCCACTCCGCCTCGGAGGAGTCGACGTGGTAGTAGCCCTCGTGGGCGTTCTGATCGAAGCGGACGTCGTCGAAGACGAAGAATTCCGCCTCCGGGCCGATGAAGCAGGTGTCGGCGATCCCGGTGCTCTTGAGATAGTTGACCGCCTTGCGGGCGACGTAGCGCGGATCACGGGAGTAATCCTCGCGGGTGATCGGATCCTGGATGTTGCAGATCATCGACAGCGTGGGGAGCGCCGTGAACGGATCGACGACCGCCGTGTCGGGCTGGGGGACAAGGAGCATGTCGCTCTCGTCGACGCGCTGCCAACCACGGAGGCTCGAGCCGTCGAAGCCGAGACCATCGCCGAAGGTGTCCTCCTCGAGCTTCCCGACCGGGATCGTGAGATGCTGCCAGGCGCCGAGAAAGTCGGCGAACCGCAGGTCAACCGCCTTGACCTCCTTCTCACGGCACATCGCCAGCACTTCGCGGGGCTTCATGGGGAGGAGGTTCCTTGGGCGGGAATGACGGCGGGCGAGTCGGCCGGACCGGGGCTCCCCCGGCCGGGGAATGGGAAGACCCCATCATACGCAGGCCGGACGATCGGCACCGGGCCCGGGATCGGGCATTTCGTCGGCCGGCAGCGATGTCTACGATGAGTATCATCCACGGGCACCGCACCGAATCCGACCGGAATCTCCCCATGCGTTCTCCGGCCAACCGGCTCCTTACCACCCTCTTCGTCTTCGCGATCACGCTCCCGACGCTCCTCCCCCGCCTGCCGCTGGCCCGGGGGGATGAAGGCTCGACGGCCCAAGCCGTCGATCGGCTCGTCGGCACGCGGGTCGGCGACTTCCGCCTCAAGAACGTCGTCAGCGGCGACGAGACCTGGTTTTACGGGCTCGCCATGGGCAACCGTCTCTTCGGCCAACTCCTCGGGACGCGGCAAGTGAAAGCCGCGGTGCTCGTCTTCGTTTCCCCCGGCTGCCCGCTCGGCGACAAGTACCTTCCCCGCCTCGGCGAACTTGCGAAGGCCTACGAGGCGAAGGGAGTGCTGTTCTTCGGCGTCGCTTCGGGGGCCGGGGAGACAGAAGAGGAACTCAAGGCCTGGGCGACCGAACGGCAGGTGACGATCCCGATCCTCCGCGACGAAGGCAACAAGCTCGCCGACGCCGTGATGGTGGAACGGTCGAACGAGGCGATCCTCGTCGATCTCCGCGGCACGATGCGCTACCGCGGCGCGATCGACGATCAGTACGGCTACGACGCCTCGCTCCCCGAGCCGCGTCACACCTGGCTTGTCGATGCGATCGACGCCGTCCTCGACGGAAAGCCCCAGCGGATCGACCCCCGTGCCACGCCCGTGCAGGGCTGCCGGCTGACGAAAGTGGCGCCGGAGAAGTCGAAGCTCGCCGACCTCGAGCGGGTGCGGCCGGCCAATGCAGAAATCTCGGCCTGGCTCGACGAGCACGATCCCGCCCCGCCGATCGCCAGGCCTGTCACCTGGACGAGCGACGTGGCCGGCATCCTCCAAGCGAAGTGCCAATCGTGCCATAGGCCGGGGCAGGTGGGTGGCTTCTCGCTCCTCACCTACGACGACGCCTACGCCCACTCGGCGATGCTCGGCGAGGTGGTGCAGAATCGACGCATGCCCCCCTGGCATGCCGATCCGCGCCATGGCCATTTCGCCAACGAACGGAGGCTCTCCGCCGCCGACCGGGCGACCTTGATCAAGTGGGTCGACGACGGATCGCCTCGCGGCGAGGGAGAGGAACCGGCGCCACGGATTTTTCCCGAGGGATGGACGATCGGTACCCCTGATCTCGTCTTCGAGATTCCCGAGCCGACCACCGTCCCCGCGCAGGGCACGATGCCCTACGTGAACGTGTCTGTGAAGACGAACTTCACCGAGGACGTCTGGGTGCAGGCCGCCGAAGCGGTGCCGGGAAACCACGGGGTCGTCCACCACATCATCGTCTACGTCGACGCGCCGGGGCAACCACGCGGACGTGGCCCCGACGGCTTTGGGCATCTGTGCGGCTATGCCCCCGGCGACATGCCGAGCGTCTATCCCCCCGGCACGGCGAAGAAGATCCCGGCCGGGAGCACGCTCCGCTTCCAACTCCACTACACCCCCAATGGCATCGCCACCACCGATCGCTCGAAGGTCGGCCTGATCGTCGCCAAGGAGCCACCGACGCGCGAGGCGCTCACCGTCGGCATCGCCAATCCCAGGTTCCTGATCCCTGCCGGGGAGAGTGCCCATCCGGTGCAATCCGAGGCGCCGGTCAAGCGCCCCACCCGCCTCCTCGCCTTCATGCCCCACATGCACCTGCGTGGGAAGGCTTTCCGCTACACGCTCGAACAACCGGGCAAGGATCCCGAAATTCTCCTCGACGTGCCGGCCTACGACTTCGGCTGGCAGAGCTACTACACCCTCGCCGACTCGCGCGACCTCGAGCCGGGCTCGCGGATCGTCTGCGACGCGCTGTTCGACAACTCCTCCGCCAACCCCGCCAACCCCGATCCGACGAAGGACGTGATGTGGGGGGAGCAGACCTGGGAGGAGATGATGATCGGCTACATCGACGTCGACTTCGCCCGCGACGAGGATGGAACTGACGGCAACTGAGCGAGTCGGGTCTGATCCGCAGTCGCACTGGCTGGCGCTTCGGGGCTGCCCATGCCCCGTCGCCGGACGCTCGCTTCGGCCTTCCTTGGCCTTCGCTCGCTGCATGCCGCCTGCGCTCCGCCTTCCATGGCTCCGCTTGCCGTCAAGCCCGGCTCCCGGGGCATGGACCACCCCTCGCCAAGTCCTGAGTCCGGGGAGTTGCGCCACCCGCTTTTTCTCTCAAGGCCGGGGAACTCCCTCGGGAAACCACTGCGGCCGGGGAGGTATGATTTTCGGTGGCCGCTGTCGCCCTCCGGATCCCCTTCCACCATGCCCCCTTCCCGCCACACCAACGCCGCGCTGCTGGCCACGTTGCTGGCGTGCGCCGCGATCACCGGCCGGCCGGTATCCGCAGCCGACGCCGCCACTTGGAGCGGATCGCTCAAGAAGGTGTTTGCCGACCGCTGCTTCGCCTGCCACGGGGCCCTGGCGCAGCAGGGAGGCCTGCGGCTCGACACCGTAGCCTCGCTCCTTGCCGGTGGTGATGCCGGGCCGGTGGTCGTGCCGGGGGATCCGGCGGCCGGAACGCTTGTCGAGCGGATCATCCACGCCGATCCCGCCGAGCGGATGCCGCCGGAGGGGGAGGGCGAGGCACTCACGCCAGCGCAGATCGAGACGCTCAAATCCTGGATCGCTGCCGGCTGCCCGGCCCCCCCCGATGAACAACCGGAGAGCGACCCGCGCGACCACTGGGCTTTCCGCCCGCGGGTCCGCCCCGCGGTTCCGGCGGTCGCCCATCCCGACCCCATCGGCAACCCGATCGATGCGTTCCTCGATGCATCGCGGGAACGGGCCGGCATCGCCCCCCAGCCGGAAGCCCCGAGGCACCTTCTCGTCCGCCGCCTGTTCGTCGACCTGATCGGGCTGCCACCGCTGCCGGATGAGCTTGCCTCGATCCTCGCCGACGAGTCTCCCGAGTGGTATGAAAAGCTGGTCGATCGACTCCTCGCCGATCCCCGCCATGGCGAGCGCTGGGCTCGCCACTGGATGGATGTCTGGCGCTACTCCGATTGGTGGGGCCTGGGGGATCAGCTCCGCAACAGCCAGAAGCACATCTGGCACTGGCGCGACTGGATCGTCGAATCGCTCAACGCCGACACCGGCTACGACGAGATGGTGCGGCTGATGCTCGCCGCCGACGAGCTCGCTCCTGACGATCTCTCGAAGGTGCGTGCCACCGGCTTCCTCGCCCGCAACTGGTTTCTCTTCAATCGCACCCCGTGGATGGACGAGACCGTCGAGCATGTCGCCAAGGGATTCCTCGGGCTCTCGCTCAATTGTGCGAAATGCCACGACCACAAGTATGACCCGCTCCGCCAGGAAGACTATTACGCGATGCGGGCCTTCTTCGAGCCGCTCCACGCCCGGATCGACATCCTCCCCGGCGAGCCTGATCTCGAGCGGGACGGGATTCCCCGGGTGTTTGACGGTGTCCCCGACATCCCCACCTACCGATTCGTGCGCGGCGAGGATACGAAGCCCGACATGTCGCGGCCAATCCTTCCCGGCGTCGCCGCCGTGTTCGATTTCTCTTCCATAGACGTCCGCCCCGTGGCGCTTCCGAAGACGGAATCGCAGCCGGCCCGGAGACCGTGGGTGATCGAGGCCCACGTCGCCGCCGCCGGTCGCCGTGTTGATGCGGCCCGTGCCGCCCGCGATGCCGCGCCGACGCCGGCCACCGAGCAGGGGGTGGCGGTGGCCGAAGCCGATCTTGCCGCGGTCGACAAGCGCGGGGCCGCGATGCGTGCCGCCTGGGCCGCGGAGGATGTCGCCGGGACCACTGCCGACGACCCGCTCACGCGCCTGGCCACCACGGCAGCCCGGGAGGCGGTGCGGGCCGAGCGGCAGCTTGCCGCCACGCGGGCGAAGGGGACGCTGATCGAGGCCGAAGGGAAGCTCGCCGCCGCCGCGGACGACGCGAAAGCCGCCGCTGGGAAAGCCGTGGCCGACGCGAGAGCGGCCGTCGAGCAGGCAGAGGCATCGGTGGCGGCGCCGGGCGAGAGCTTCACTCCCCTGGTCGGCGCACGCTGGACGCCGACCCGGTTCCACAATTCAAGCGCCGACGATCCGACGATCCCCTTCCCCACATCGAGCACCGGCCGGCGCTCGGCGCTCGCCGCCTGGATCACCGACCCGCGCAATCCCCTCACCGCGCGCGTGGCGGCCAATCATCTCTGGGCTCGGCACATGGGGAGGCCGCTCGTGGCGACCCTGTTCGACTTCGGCCGCAAGGGTGCCCCCCCCGATCATCCCGAGCTTCTCGACTGGCTGGCGAGCGAGTTGGTGGAGGGTGCGGCGAGCGGCCCGCATCCCGAGCCCTGGAGCATGAAGCGGCTCCACCGCTTGATCGTGACTTCGGCCGCCTACCGGAGCACATCGTCGATCGCGGGCAACCCCGACGGCGTGCGACTCGATCCCGACAACCGCACATGGTGGCGGCGCGAGCCGGTGCGTCTGGAATCGGAAGTCATCCGGGATGGCGTCCTCACGCTTGCCGGCACGCTCGACGCACGCCTGGGCGGCCCTCCCGTGCCGGCGGCCGAACAGCCCGCTTCGACGCGGCGAAGCCTCTACTTCGTCCACACCGATCCCGACCGCAATCCCTTCCTCACCACCTTCGATGGGGCCGGTGTGAAGGAATGCTACGAACGTGAGCGGAGCATCGTGCCACAGCAGGCTTTGGCCCTTGCCAACGCGGGCTTCGTCCATGATGCCGCCACGCGGATCGCCGCCCGGATCGCATCCCCCGATGCCCTCGTCGACGAGACGACGTTCATCGATCGGGCCTTCCGCATGGTCCTTGCCCGACCTGCCAGCGCCGCCGAGTCGGAGGCCTGCGTCGCGGCACTTTCGCAGTGGCGAAGCCTCGAACCGGCTCCCGCCGATGGCACGGTGGAGCCGGCACGGATCCACCTCGTCTGGGCGCTCCTCAACCACACCGACTTCGTCACGCTGAGATAGCCGACATGCCAAGCCCTTCTCGAGCCAACGTCGCCATCCCGCCACGGAGAGCGTTCCTCGCCGATCTCGGCCTCGGCTTCACCGGCCTGGCGCTCGGGGCGATGCTCGCCCGCGACACACCCGGATCACCGGCGGAGTGGTCACCCCCCGATGGCCGGCCCCATTTCGCACCGAAGGCGAAGAGCGTCATCTGGCTGTTCATGAATGGCGGCGTCAGCCACCTCGAGAGTTTCGATTTCAAGCCCGAGATCACCAAGCACGCCGGCAAGACGATCGCCGAGACCCCCTACGCCGACGTCCAGAATCCGGCGAAGCTCGCCCTCGAACGGGCCCCCGTCCCCGATGCCAATGGCCTGCAGCGGAACGTCCTCTTTCCGCTCCAGACCGGTTTCCGGCGTCATGGGCAAAGCGGGATGGCAATCAGCGACTTCTTTCCCCACACCGCGCGGAACGCCGACCGGATCGCCGTCGTCCGTTCGATGTGGACCACCGACTCCAACCACGGCGCCCAGACGCAGTTTCACACCGGCCGCCACATGCTCGATCCCGCCCAGCCGACGCTCGGCGGCTGGGTGCACCACGGCCTCGGGTCGATCAACGAAGAGCTGCCGCAATTCATCTCGATCGGTTTCCGGGAATACTGGAACCGCAAGGATGGCCTCTACCTCGGCCCCGCCCACGACGCGGTGCCGCTGCGGATCGACCCGGCCAACCCGCTCGACTTCGGCCGACCGGAGCGCCCCTTCTCGAATCAGGCACAAGCGATCGGCTTCGATCTGGTCGGCCGGCTCGACCGGGCGACGGTGGTCGAATACCCCGACGACCCGGCCACGGCGGCGCGGATCGCCTCGTATGAGCTCGCCCACTCGATGCAGCAGAGCGTGCCGAAGGTCGTCGACTTCGCCGATGAGACGGAGGAGACGAAGCGGCTCTACGGCCTCGATCTTCCCCACTGCCGCGACTTCGGCATGCAGCTGCTCGCCGCGCGCCGGTTCGTGGAGCGGGGCGTGAGGTTCATCCAGATCCAGCATGGCGGCGGCGGCGCCGGGGCCTGGGACGCCCATGGCGGCTTGAAGGCGAATCATGCGGGCCTCGCCCTGGCCGTCGATCAGCCGATCGGCGGGCTCCTTGAGGATCTCGCCCGCCGTGGGCTCCTCGACGAGACGATCGTCCTTTTCGCCACCGAATTCGGCAGGACTCCGGGCACGCAAGGCTCCGACGGCCGCGACCACC
>CANGIH010000065.1 GCA_947453875.1 Planctomycetaceae bacterium
CGGTAGCCCATCCGCCGGGCAGCGGCCGCGAACATCGCGCCGAGCTGGCCTCCCCCAAGGACACCGAGGGTCGCGCCCGGCAACACCGGTTGCATCCGCGCCGCTGGGGCAGGGGAGGGGAGGGGAGCGGCGGACGGCCGGGGGCTCGAGTGGTTCACGCAGGTCAACCCTGGCCGGGGCGGGAGAGATCGTCGGCGAGCACGCGCTCGTTCTGCTCATCCCGGTAACGCTGCAGCTTCCCGGCGAGAGCCTTGTCGTGGAGCGCGAGGACAGCCACCGCGAGGAGGGCGGCATTGGTGGCCCCCGCAGGCCCGATGGCGAGCGTCCCCACGGGGATGCCGGCCGGCATCTGCACGATCGAAAGGAGGGAGTCGACGCCACGGAGGATGCTCGACTCGACCGGCACGCCGAACACCGGCAGGGCTGTCTGCGCCGCCACCATGCCGGGAAGGTGAGCGGCCCCACCGGCCCCGGCGATGATCACCTTCAGGCCCCGATCGGCTGCCGAGTGTGCATAGTCAGCGAGCTTGCCGGGGGTGCGGTGGGCGGAGACGATCTCGCACTCATGGGGAACGCCAAACTGGGCGAGCACCTGCGCGGCCCGCTCGAGCGTGGACCAGTCGGAACGGCTTCCCATGACGATCCCCACAAGCGGAGGCATGCCAGGGGAGGTGATCGGCTCGGCGGGCAAGGGGGGTGACTCCCGGGGGAAAAACCCGATCATCGGCTGCCACGCCCAGGCTTGCAACGGGCCCGCGGCGGACCCGGTTTTTCAAGCGCCCGATGCCGACTCGACGCCGTCGTGGCAGACACGGTTTGACTCGCCTCCCGGTCCCCTCGGACACTCTTCTTGCCGTCTCCCTTCAACTTCCTTCCCACTGTCGCCCCGAAGAGTCTGCCGCGATGACGATGGACCATGCCCTCCCCGAGACGCTCACCATCCGCTTCCCGAAGGGGGCTGCGGCTCCCTCCCCGGAGGCAGAAGCGGGGATCGACCGCGCCGCCGCCGTGCTCCGCGCCGGGGGACTGGTCGCCATCCCCACCGAGACGGTCTACGGCCTGGCCGGCCTGGCCCTTCTCCCCGCTGCCGTGGAACGGATCTTCATCGCCAAGGGGCGTGCCTCCACCAATCCACTCATCGTCCATGTCGACAGCGTCGCGATGGCGCGGAGCCTCGCTTCACACTGGCCGGAGTCGGCCGAGCGGATCGCCACGGCATGCTGGCCCGGCCCTGTGACGGTGGTCGTGCCAAAGGGGGCGCATGTGCCAGACGAGGTCACGGCCCGAGGGCCGACAGTGGCCATCCGCTGCCCCGACCAACCGGTGACCAGAAGGCTGATCGAGAAACTCGGAGCCCCCCTCGCCGCCCCCAGCGCCAACCGCTCGCTGCGGCTCTCGCCGACGACCGCCGCGCATGTCCTTGAAAGCCTCGGGGCGCGGGTCGATCTGATCCTCGATGCCGGGCCCTGTGGCTGCGGGATCGAGTCGACGGTCGTCGACTGCACCGTCTCGCCGCCGGTGATCCTCCGGCCGGGCCCGCTCTCCGCCGCAGCTTTGGCCGCGGCCCTGGGTGAACCCCAAGCAGTGGCGATCGCTCCGCAGGCGGAGTCGGACGGGCCGGCGCGGTCACCAGGACAGTCGACCCGCCACTACGCCCCGCTCACCCCGGTGGAAGTCGTCGACTCCTCGGCGGAGCGGGTGGCGATGCTCCTCCGCGAAGGCAAGCGTGTCGGCTGGCTGACGACACGAGGGGCCGATCCCACCACCCGGCGGATCGCCTCCTCGCCCGATGTCGTGGTCGTGCCGATGCCGGAGGATCCCGCCGCCCACGCGGCGATGCTCTACGCCGTCCTCCATGCGATCGACAAACGGTCCCTCGACACCATCGTCATCGACGCCCCGCCAGACACCGATGCGTGGCGGGCGATCCGCGATCGATTGGCACGGGCCGCGGCGCCGGCCCCTGCCGACGGCGATGCTGACGGCGATTGAGGGCCCGCTTCGGGGCCATCTCAGGCGGCGGCCGTGGTGAGAATCTCGGCGAAGGCCTTGGTGATGTCGGGATACTGGAAAACAAACCCGCTCTCGAGCGCGACCCGGGGGATGACCCGCTGGGAATCGAACAGCACCTTGGCGAATTCACCGAAAGCCAGGCGGAGGCCGAAGTAGGGGGCCGGCAGAAACGCCGGCCGGTGAAGTTGCCGGGCGAGGGCCCGGGTGACTTCGCTGTTCCGCACCGGCTCGGGAGCCACCGCGTTCATCGGTCCGTCGATCCCGACGGTGGTGGCGGCGTGATGGTAGAGCCTGGCCAGGTCGGTGACATGGATCCAGGGCATCCACTGTTTTCCGTTCCCCAGCGGCCCTCCCGCCCCCAGCTTGAATGGGAGGAGCATCCGCTCGAGCGCCCCGCCGCCGGAGCCGAGCACGATGCCGGTCCGGGCCGTGACGACCCGCACCCCCAGCCCCCGCGCCGCCAGCGCTTCCTGCTCCCAAGCCTCGCAGACCTCAGCAAGGAAATCCCCCCCGGGCCCCGCCGATTCGGTGAGCTCTTCATCACCCCGGTTGCCGTAGTAGCCCACCGCCGATGCCGACACGAGGGTCGCGGGGCGGACGGTCGACTGGGCGATGCCCTGGACCAGATGCCGCGTCCCGATGACACGGCTGTCGCGGATCCGTCGTTTCTGCGCCGCCGACCAGCGGGCCCCGGCGACCGATTCCCCGGCGAGGTGGAAGACGACGTCGATCCCTTCAAAGGCCGTGGCTGGAGGGGGGCCCTGGAGCGGGTCCCAGGCGACGAGCCGGCCGGCGAGGTGGCCGATCGAGGAGCGTGCGCGCTCGGGATTGCGGGTCAACACCACCGGCCTGTCGAGCATCCGCAGGAGCCGCGGCCCCACAAAGCCTGTCGCCCCGGTCACCAATGCACGCATCGACCACCTCCACGTTTGCGGAGCGTCGCTCCGGTTGCGGTGAAAAAACACCTGCCGTCGGAACGGCCCGGGGAAGTATAAACAGGTTCCCTCCTTCTGGCCTGCCTCCCACCGCCGCCCGGACCGTCCCCTTGCCCCCCCACCCGTCGAGGCCCCGCCTGCCGGTGCCTCGCCCGCCAACCGCGGTGGAATTCCTCTCCCGTGGCCTCCCGCCCCGGACAGGCCTCCGCCGTGACCTGTGGATCTCCACCGCCGACGCCACGGCCTACAGCGTGATGGTCGGCTGCGGGGAGCACTACATCCCCGCCTTCGCGCTCGCCCTCGGATTCGGTCCGGTGGCCACCGGCCTGACCGCCTCGCTCCCGCTCTTCATCGGCGCTCTTTTGCAGCTTGTGACCCCGCTGGCGGTGCGCCGGCTCGGCACGAACCGCGGCTGGGTCGTCGCCACGACCGCCGTGCAGGCGGCGAGTTTCGTGCCGCTGATCTGGTGGGCCCTGCGCGGGCATGCCCAGCTGTGGGAAATGCTCCTGGCGGTGAGCATCTACTGGTCGGCAGGCATGGCCGGCGCCCCGGCCTGGAATGCGTGGATGGGGACCCTCATCCCGGAACGGATGCGCACCCCCTACTTCGCCCACCGCAGCCGGCTGAGCCAGTTTGGGGTCCTCGCTGGGTTCGTCGCCGGCGGGCTGCTCCTCGAATGGGGCAGACGGCAGGGCACACCACTGAAGACCTTCGCAATCCTCTTTGCGCTCGCCTCCGGCTGCCGACTCGTCTCCACCCTCTGCCTGGCTGCCTGCCGGGAACTCAAACCACCGGAGTCCGGGTCGACAGGTGTAGTGTCAGCCGGCTCCGGGGAGAGGCGCGAGAGGCGGAGCCTCGGATGGCTGCTGCGCCAGGCGCGCTCGTTTGCCTCCGCGCCGGCGGGGACGCTTGTCACCTATCTCTGGGCGATCACCTTCGCCTGCCAGTTCTCGGGGGCCTACTTCACCCCCTACATGCTGCGGGAATGCCACTTCCCCTATTGGGCCTACATGGTCGTGGTGGCGGTGAGCTTTCTTGCCAGGGCGCTGGTGCTGCCGAGCCTCGGCCGCCTCGGCAGCCGGATCGGCTCGCTCGGGCTCCTCTGGGTGGGAGGGCTCGCGATCTCTCCCCTGACGCTCTTCTGGCTCGTCTCGGCCGACATCCCTTATCTGGTCGGTGTCCAGTGTCTGGCCGGTGCGGCGTGGGCGGCGTACGAGCTGGCGGTCGTGCTGCTGTTCTTCGAGGCGGCCTCCCATCGGGAGCGAACCGGCGTGGTCACCGTCTACAACCTGGGCCATGCCTTGGCCTGGGTCGTCGGCGCCGCGTCGGGCGGGTTGCTGCTGCGGAGTCTCGGCGAGGATCGCAACGCCTACTTCACCGTCTTCGCGGTCTCGACCGTTCTCCGCGTGGCGGCGATCCCACTGCTGCGCCGCGTTCATCTTCCCACACAAAACTCGAAGGAGGCTCGAGAGCCTGGCAGTGGCGGTGAGGGCCCGGAAGCGGACGGTCGTGACGGTGATGGCGAAGGGGTGGCGGCCACCGATGTGCTCCTTCCCGGCGAGGGGATTCTTGCCGGCGATGCGGTGCTCCCTGGCGACGCGATCCCGGATGGGGATTGAACCAGACGCCTGCCGGTGGCGTGCCACGACGCGGCAACGATCGGCCGCAAGTCCCTGCTGCCCAGCGATTGCAGGCTGTGGACAACGGGCCCCGCCGCTGGATGCGGCGGCCGTCGACCGAGGAAACTCGCGGCGTTTCCTGCGGTCGATAACGTGGAAAAGGGTCAGCGATGACTTTTTCCACGGACAGCTAGCGGAATGACTCGGCGAGCCGCACGAGCGCCGCGATCCCGCGATCGAGCGTTCGGTCGGTGACGGTGTAGGCGATCCGGAAATGGGTGTCGGCCGCGCCGAACACGCTCCCCGGCACGACGATCAATTTCTCGCGCTCGGCCGCCACCTGCGCGAATGCCTTGCCGGAGCCTCCGGGCGCCTGGGGATAAAGGTAGAACGCCCCCCCCGGCTTCTCGAAGGCATAGTGGCCGGCAAGCCCCGCCATCAGCTTGTCGCGTTTCCGCTTGCACTCCGACAGCGGCACGTCCATCGGCGCGTCGAGGGCCGCGATCGCCCCCCACTGGCCCACCTGCGGGGCACAGACGAAGGTGTATTGCTGGAGCATCGTGCAGGCGTCGATGACCTCCGGCGGGCCATGCACCCAGCCGACGCGCCAGCCGGTCATGGCATGCGATTTCGAGAAGCCGTCGATCACCACGACCCGATCGCTGTGGGCGGCTGGGGCATGGAAGGGCTCGTCGTAGCAGTAGGAACGGTAGAGCTCGTCGCTGACGAGCGTCACCCCGGCCCGTTCGGCAAGGAGGGCCAGATCGCGAACGGTGTCGAGCGGAGCCACGAAGCCGGTGGGGTTCGACGGGGTGTTGAGGAGGATCGCCTTGGTGCGCGGCGTGAGCGCCGCGGCGACGCGATCGACGTCGATGCGAAACGACGGTGACGTGTCGACGATCACACACCTGCCGCCGAGGAATTCGACCAGCGGCCGGTACATCACGAACGCCGGCTCGAAGAGGATCACCTCGTCGCCCGGATCGATCAGCGCCATCAGGACGAGCACGAGGGCGCCGCTCGAGCCGCTGGTGACGCAGAGCTTCCGCTCCGGATGGCCGAGCTCGTCGCGCACCGCACCCTCGAGGCGTTCGCGGAGCTGCGGGATTCCCTGGGTCTGGGTGTAGCCGCTGCGACCGGCGTCGATCGCCGCCTTGGCCGCCTCGCAAGCCGCGGGGGGCATGGCGAAGTCGGGCTGGCCGATGGCGAGATTGATCGGATCGTCGAGGCGCGCCGCCAGGTCGAAGGCCTTGCGGATCCCGGAGGAATCGAAGGCCCCCGCCCGCTTCGAGATGGCGGTGCGTCGCGTGCCCCCGGCCGGGTGGGCCGGGGCACGCGACGCGACCTTGTCATTGTCAGCCGGACGAGTGCCGGCGGGGTTCCCCGTGGGCCCCCCAGCAGGAACCGCGCTCACTTGGCATCCTTGAAGAGCTTCGAGAGCTGCTCGCCGAGCTTCTCCCCGCGGACGTCCATCGTGATCACCTTGCCGTCACGGCCGATGAGGATCACCGTCGGGATGCCGGTGATGCCGTACTGCGTCGCCAGCGGGTGCTGCCAGCCCTCTCCCTCCGGCTGCTCGTAGAGGATCGTCCAGGGGATTTCCTTCTCCTTCAGAAAGCCCTCGAGCGCGTCACGATCGGTATCGAGGCTCACCCCCACCACCTCGAAGCCCTTGGCGTGGTACTTCTCATAGGCCGCCAGGACGTTGGGCATCTCGGCGATGCAGGGGCCGCACCAGGTGGCCCAGAAATCGACGAGCACCACCTTGCCGGCGACGGACTTCTGGTTGAACGGGGTGCCGTCGAGGTTTGTGCCGGTGATCTCCATCTCGTTGCCCGGGAGCGACAGGCGGCGGAGCATCCCCTCGAAGCTCTTGCCGGCCGCCTGGACCTGCGGGTTGCTGCTCTTGGCGAACGACGCGCCGAAGCTTTCGTAGGCAGTGCGGGCGACTTCCTCGCCTCCGGGCATGTGCTCGACGGCACCAGCCAGCTGCACGGCCAGGGCCGCAGTCTGTTCGTCGTCCGGGTTGGCGGCGAGCATCGCCCCGACCTTCTCGACGAGCTTACCGGCCCCCTCAACGTCGCCGGTGGAGAACACCTTGCGAGCCTCACCGACGAGGACCATCTTTCGCGCCTCGTCGGCGAGTTGCTTGTCGTCGCTGTCGACGAGCGACTCCGCGTAGGCGGCGGCATCCTCGGCCGCCTGCTGGTCACCGAGCTGGCCGAGCATCGTCAGGCTCTCGAGCTTCATCTTCGAGGCCTTGGCGTAGTAGTCGTCGCCCGGCTTGGACTGGGCGAGGATCTTCTCGGCGACGGTGGTCGAGGTGGTGGCGACCTGCTTGAAGAACGCCATCGCCTGCTCGCGGGAGGTGGGGCGGAAGTTCTTCGTGCGGAGACCATCGATGAACTCCATCAGCTCCTCGGGGGTGCCATCGGGCACCTCGCCGATCTCGGGGACGCCATCGGCCCCCTTCACCGCCTTCGGATCGGCGATGTCGTCGACGACCACCTGGGCACTTGCGCGGCCCCCGCTCGCCAGGACGACACCCGCAGCGCAGACAAGCGCCGGCCAGGCGCGACGGAGACAGGCAGACAACGACGGCATGAGGACCTCTTCGGGGTACGCTCCGGCGGGAGCTGGTGGAAACGAGACGAAACGCTCCTGCCGATCGTAACGGCGGCAGGCGGGGAGGGGCAATCCGACCACCGGCGGCAATTCCCGCCGCAGGCCCGGGGCGGGGGTGGTCGTTTCAGTGGACGATCGTGCGGAACCGCACAAAACCACCCTGTCCCGGCTTGAGTGTCCCCTTGAAGGCCCAGGAGAGTTGCGTCGATCCATCATCCCCCTTGGAGGTGGTGATGTCGGCCGGGAGGTTGGAAACCACGCTCCCCTCGATCACCGCCAGACGGCCGGGAACGGCGTCGACGAGCGTGATGTCGGTGAGTGGCCGGTCGCCGGAATTGAGCATGAAGATCGTGAAGTCGAGCTCCTCGCCGGGACGGGCGGTGTCGCTGCCGGCACGCTTGCAGAGCGTCAGCTCGCAACGGCCCGGCGACTCCAGCCGCAGCGTGGCGACCCCATGGTCGACTGCCAGCACGTCGGCGGCCTCGCCGTTGACGGTGACCTGTGCCCCGGAGACGCACGTCCAGGCCAGCGGCACCTCGATGCGGGTCTTGAGACGCGGCGCCACGACGTTGTGGACCTTCTCCACCGGGATATCGAGGACACGGACGGCCGGTCCATCGACCCCTTCGTTGAGCACCGGGGGCACGACCTTGTCGACGGCGAGGACCGGGATCCTGTCCTCGATCGCGATGCCGGGCTGCGCGAGGCGCGCGGCCACGACCTGATCCTGCTGCGTCTTGTCGCACACCGCCACCCCGGCGCTGTCGGCCCGGGCGATCGTATCGAGGATCACGCCCTTCGGGCCGGTGGGCATGGCATCCTCAAAAGGACGGGTCACTCGTCGCACCGAGGAAAACCTCGGCGCGTAGACGCACGTGCAGTTCGATGCCACCACGCAGGCCTCGGCCTCGAGACACGCCTCGTCATCCGGCGCCGGCCCGGGGCCGTCGGCGCGATAACGGGCGACGGTGTCACCCGAGGTCATGTTGCCGATCCGCGTCCGCCCCCGGGGGAGCGCCGGCTTGCCATGATCGCCTCCGTCGCAGACCAGACAGGGGCCGATCACCGGAATCGCGATCGTGGGGACGATCGGCGTGCAACCGCCGTCGGGGCAGCCCCCACCCTGGCAGTTGCCCCCGCGCGGGCCGAGCAGCCGACAGGCATGGAGGCGACAGCGGGGTGAACCGCAGCCCCCTCCCTTGCAGTCTCCGCCAGGACATCCCTGACCAGCGGCCGGCTGGCAGGCAGGCCCATTGCAGGTCGCCGACACCGGCATCACGGCGTCAGCCGGAAGGGCGACGGCCATCCCGGCGGCGTCGATGCGGGGGAGGGGAGGGGAGGGGTGTTCAAGCGCGGTGCGACGGACGGAAGCGTCGCGCAGCGGGGCCCTTGAAACTGCTTCGGCTTCGGCGCGGAGCGACGGATCAGGCGCCGCGGCGGAGCGGGGCGGGGCGCCGGCTGCCGCGTCAGAGGGGGTGGTCGCTTCCGCAGCGCCGGGGAGCACCGCCACGAGCGCGGCGGGGGCGACGGCGGACGGTATCGCGGCCGTCGTCCCGCTGATGGAACGGCACGACGCCAGCAGGATCGCTCCTGCGGCCACGGCGAGCCAACGGATCATCTCACCCGGGCGAACACCCGGTCGGCGCGGCGTCATGGCACCACTCCAGGCGAGGGGAGGCGATTGCCGAGGACCACCTCGGCGACGGGGGCACCGAGCGTGGCGGCGATGTCGCGCGGGTCGTCGCATGGCCGGACATCGAACCAGTTGGCGGCGGAGATGTCGGCCATGTCGGGATCGCATGCCATGTAGAGGATGCGTTCGACATGGGCCCCTTCGACCGCCATCACCAGATCGTTCTCGTCGATCGTCACCTCGACCGGGAACCGACGGTCCATGCCGGGCGGGGTGGCCAGCCGGGCGAGGATGCGGACGGTGGGATAGACCTCGAGGCCTTCGTAGCCGCGGATGCCGGCGATCCGCAGCCGGTAGGTGCTCCCCACCAGGAGCGTGGTCCTGAACGGTGCCGGCGCGGGGTCAGACCATCCCTCGAAGGTCTCGACCGAGACGGTCATCCCTTTCGGTCCCTGAATCGAGACCGGCTGGAGGGCCGCCGCCAGGAAGGCCTCCGGAAGGGGACCGGCCTGCGGGTGTCCGTGGGCGCCAATCGCTCCCGGTGTGAGTAAACCAGCGAATGTGCCCGCCGGATCCCCCGTCCCCACGTCGGCGCCCGGAAGCGTCGACACG
>CANGIH010000066.1 GCA_947453875.1 Planctomycetaceae bacterium
CGACCATCTTCAGGGCGACGAGCCGGCCGAGCGATTTGTCGCGGGCCTTGTAGACCACCCCCATCGTGCCGCGGCCGAGCTCCTCGAGGATCTCGAAGCCGATGATCTCGGCGAACCGTTTTCGGGACCCGCTCGGCTTCCCATCGGACCCTTCCCTGGAACGCGGCGGGAAAACGGTCGCGGGATCGTGGTCGTCGATTGGCTGGTCACTTTCCGCCATCGTTGACTCCCCCCTGGCGTGTCGTTCGGAGAAGAGTATCGCGCGTCGCCGCCTGCGATGCGAGCAACTGGTGAACCACCAGCAGCCTCCGCCGTCGCCTCCCTGTGTGCCCTCTTCCCAGCGGTTGAGGTCACGGCCAGACGAGTAAAATGTCGAACTCGAAAGGAAGTGGGGTGGCCCCCCGCGGGGAAAGGGTGGCGCCGACGCCATACGGGCTCGGGCATCGACCGCCGTCAGTCATCGATCGAGACTTTTCGGGCGAGCATCGTCCGAGCCCCGAGGTGGAGCAGGAACCCGATCGGCCCGAGGAGAAACGTGAGCAGCAGGCTCGCGGATCGGATCGGCCAGGGGATCCGCAATCGTATTGAGTCGCGGGCAATCCAGGCCCCGACCCACATGTCGAAGACGAGGTAGTGGGTCCACGCCGCGGCAAACACCCAGTCGTCGGCGAAGGCGCTCCGCAATCCGGAGATCGTGCCGAGATCACCCGGTGGCGTGCCGCCTGCGGCGAGCCTCCAAAGGATCACGGTCGCGTAGGCGGCCGCCAGCCCCGCAGGCAGGATCACCGCGCAGAGGAGCCCCGAGATGCGTCTGTTCCCGGGGAGGACCAGCAGCGTCATCCATCCGATCAGGGCAACGGTGTTTGTGATGCGGAAAAACTGTTCGGCCATCGCGGCAGCTTATCCCAAAGTGTCGGCCGCGGTGAACAACGCCGCTCTGCCGGTCTTGTGGAAACCGAAACTGATCCCCGTGTCGGGTTGTTTCGAGGGCATTTCATTCTCCGGCCTGCGCCGTGGCCGCGTTTGTGCGGGCGTGGCCCGCGTACATGATCAGCACCGTGGGCAGCCAGCCGAATGTGAAGTCGAGGCGCCGGTCGAGTCCGAGGGGGCCGATGCCGACGAGCGGACCGACGCTCAGTCCGCGCGAGACGAGTTTGGAAGCGAGCTCGGAAGGCTTCAGGAATTTCGCCGGATCGTGCGTGCCCCGCGGCAGCAACCGCAGGACCCCCTCGCCAATGGAGACGACGACGAAGGCCGCGAGCATCGTGCGGTTGATCGTGTCGAACAGGAACAAGCCGCCGGGCTTGAGCACGCGGGCGATCTCGTCGAGCACCTGGTCGATGTCGGCGACATGCTCCAGAACGTCCACGCAGACGACGCAGTCGACACTGCGATCGGCGAGGGGTATCGCCTCGCCGCTGCCGACGCGGTAGTCGATCGCCAGCCCTCCCGCGACGGCGTGGGCCCTGGCGGCGGCGACCGCCGCATCGACGGGGTCGACGCCGATGACGTTCGCTCCCCGCCTCGCCAGCGCCTCCGCCATGAAGCCGCCGCCGCATCCCAGATCGAGCACGGTTTTGCCCTGCCAGCTGCCGACGACCTGGTCGAAATGCGACAGTCGCGCCGGCACGAGGTTCTGCAGGAGACGCAGGAACCGCTGTGACCCATCCCACCAGTGGGCGGCGTGGGTGTGGTAGATGGAGAGGTCGTTTCGCATCAAGCGTGTCGGGAACGAGGTCTGCGGCCGGCTGCGACGACGATAGACGGCGAGGACGGCGGCGGCAAACGATGGGGGCTGGTGTTCGCGCCCGCGGGGCGATGCTTCCTCGGGAACGCCGCTTTATGTCACGGCCTGACGCATCACGACCGCCGCATTGTGCCCGCCAAAGGCCGACGACTGCGAGACCGCCCAGGCGAGCCGGGCATCGGTCGACCGCCGGGCGAAGTTCAGCGGCCGCACCGGATTCTCCAGGTTCACGCAGCCGTGCACCCTCTGATCCCGCAACGACAGGGCGGTGATCGCTGCCTCGATCGCTCCGCTCGCGCCGAGGCAGTGGCCAGTGAGCGATTTCGTTGCGCTCACGAGCGGCCGCGAGCCGTAGAGCCGCTCGATGACGGCCGATTCGACCTCGTCGTTGGCGACCGTGCCTGTCCCATGGGCGTTGACGTAGTCGACGTCTCCCGGGCCGATCCCGGCATCGGCGAGCGCTGCGCCGATGGTCCGCGACAGCTGCTCTCCCGCCGGGTCCATGATCATCATGCTGTAGGCGTCAAACGACTCGCCATACCCGACGATCTCGGCCTGGATCCGGGCGCCCCGGCGGCGGGCATGCTCCCATTCCTCGCAGATGAGCACCCCCGCGCCCCCTTCCGCCAGGAGGAATCCCGTGCGGCCGCGGTCGAACGGACGGTTTGCGGTCTCCGGACGATCGACCATGGACGCCAGTGTCTTGGCGGTGTCGAACGCCCTGAACACGCCGCCAAACGGGTCGCCGACGAACTCCGCTCCGCCGCAGAGGACCATGTCGGTGTCGCCGCCGCGGATCGAGCGGAGAGCGTGGCCGACCGCGGCCGTCCCGGCGGCGCAGGCAACCGCGCACGTGGCGTTCGGCCCCCGCAGGGAATAGCGTATGCCGAGCGTGGCCGACACCGCGTTCGGCATGATCATCGACACCGCGAACGGGTTGAACCGCCTGGGAAGCGACGCGAGCAGCGTATCGAGGGCGTCCGTGGCGGGATCCAGGGCTTCGGGCTCGCCACGCGATTTGAGCGGTTGAACGGGCCCGAGCAGATGGCTGTTTTGAGCAATGATCAGCGTTGTGATTCCGCCCACGGCAGTGCCCATGAAGACGCCAGCCCGATCACAATCGATTCCCGCCAGCCGCCAGATACCGCGCTTCGCGTCCGCCAGCGACGCTTCCAGCCCGGCGTCGGCCAACGCTTCGCCAGCCGCGACGACCGCGAGCATGGCCGCCCTGTCGAGCCGCATCGCCTCGAGCGACGTGATGCCCGCCGCCTCGAAGTCCACCTCCGGCAGCGGCGCCCAGACGGTCGATTGGAATCCGTTCCATCGCAGCCAATGGTCGGGAATCGGCGCGACCGCCGCCCGACCCGTGAGGCAGGCATCCCAGCACTCGGCCGCCGAGCCGCCCACGGGCGACACCATGCCGATGCCGGTGACCGCGACCCGCCGTCGGCTCATGAGAGCGTCTGCTCACCGATCCGCAGTCTGACTTGGTCGACGACCTCCCCGACCGTGGTAAGCCTGGCGGCATCCTCGTCGGAAATCTTGCCGTTGAACTCGCGCTCGAGCGCCATCACCAGCATCACCGCGTCGACCGAGTCGGCCCCGAGATCCTCACGGAGCCGGCTGGTGGCCGGGACGTCATCGGATTCGAGCGCGAGCACATCGCGGATCACCGCGATCACCCGCGCTGCTACGTCTGCGGAGGAGGGGAATGCCGGGTCCGTCACGCCTGCCTCCAAAAAGCGAAGGTTCCCTGCACTTCGGAGCGGGAACCTTCGCATCTTACACCCTGCGCGAACGCCAGTCGATCGCTCGCTGCGTCCGTTTCAGACCACCCGCACGACCATCGCCGTAGCCGTGAGGCCCGGTCCAAATGCGAGACTGACGACCCGCGTACCCTTTTGGACGTCGGGGTCGCGCAGGATGTGATCCCAGATGTGGGGCACCGTGGCCGAGCTCTTGTTGCCCCCTTCGCGGAGCGCATCCTTGCTTCGCGATATCTGGTCCTTCGAGAGCCGCAGGCAGCTGCCGACAAGGTCGACGATCGCCGGCCCGCCGGGATGGATCACCCAGAGGATGTCCCCCTTGTCGGACCGCAGGTCGAGGCCGGCGTCTCGCAGCAGGGTGCCGATGAACTCCTCCACGTGCGCGGCGATGAGCCGTGGCACGTCGACTGAAAGCGTCATCTCGAATCGGTTGACGATCGGCCTCCAGGTCATGGCTTCCAGGGAATTCGGGATGGTGGTGTCCGCATACCGGATCACCGCGAGGCCGCGGCCGCCGCGCTCCCGGAACGCGTCGTCCGTGTATGCCGAATAGCGGATGAAGCCGTCGGCAAAGAGGCTGTCGCAGATGATGTGCGAGGCATCGAGGCAGTCGGGCGCCACGTGAATCGAGCAGATTTCGGTGTGCGCGATGTCGACCCGCCCGCCGGCCCGCGCCAGCCCGCTCCCCGCCGCCGCCAGGGAGCCGGCGGCCATCCGCACCGCCGGGAACGCGCCGTAGCAGCCCTGGTGGTAGCAGTGGCTGACGGTCGTGCCGCACCACTTCCTGTCGGAAACCAGTTCTTGCACCGGACTGGGCAGCCGGTAGCCGGTCGTGGTGACGTGGATCACCTCGCCCGGAACGTCGTGGGGATCGGGATACATCTTCTCGAGCGCCGCCCGAGCATGTTCCCGGAAGATCCCCAGCCGGGCATCGATGTCGGCTCCGCCGGCCTTTCCCGGAAAAAGGCGGGTAAAGGGAATGGTGGAGAAATCAATGTCGGCGGGGTCCTTGGCCGCCTCCGCGTCAGGCAGAACCGTTATCCGCCGGGACTCAATGTGCTTCGGGGAAACGCAGTACTTCTCCCACGCCGCCCGGATAGTGCCCGGCGCTGCATTCGACCCGGCCACGAACTCGGCGAAGCGAATCGATATTTCCCGGAGCTTTTCCTGCTTCACCAGTTCGGTCAGGTAGACCGGCCGGAAATCGGACAGCACGAAACCCATGCGACCTGCGCCTGCGACCTTCGTCGGCTTGGGGAACCCATGATCTGCCGTCGCCTCGCTGGCCACCGCAGGGCTGTCATCCGTGCCATTGGATTGGAGAGTACGCCATCCGCAGACGCGATGCAAAAACTTCCGGGGCTGACGGATTGCCACCGCGAGTTCAGCCGAGGGGCGATCCCGGTGCACCGTCGAAGCCCGGCAACGGCCGGAAGGTCGGTCTCGAACGGCATGGCGGGCTCCGCTCGTTTTCGCCGGACGAATGCCGAACCGGCCATTTCGGCTTACGGCAGGCGACGTGTCTTGCTCATTTCAATCGACGTCTCGACATCCACCGCTCCGCTGCCATCGGGTAGAGTACGGCAGTCGAGCCCGAGCCCTCCGAAGCATCCGGATGACACTGCGTCGCACCGTCCCCTCTCTCTCAGCCAGGAGCACCGCGGGGATGGGCAGATTATTCGGAATCGCCTTCGGGCTGGCGACGCAGGCGCTGTTTGCCTTCACGGTCTGGCACCTGTTCTGGTTCCTGAAGGGGCCGCCGCCGGACGACCTGCGGGCATCGCCCCTCGGGCTCGCCGCGGCACTCGGCATCGACGCACTGCTGGCGCTGTCGTTCGTCGTGCCGCACAGCGTGTTCCTCCTGCCGTCGGTGCGGCGCAGGCTCGTATCGGCCGGCCTGTACGGGCCTTTCTACGGTTGCTTCTACTGCGTGGTCACCTGTGCCGTGCTGCTGCTGACGATCCTCTGCTGGCAGCCCACCAGCGTGGTGGCTTGGCGCTGGGCCGCGCCCTTCGACCGAGTCGTGTCGGCCGCGTTCGCTGCGTCGTGGGTCGCGCTCATCTACAGCCTTGCCCTCACGGGCCTGGGCTGGCAGACCGGCTGGACGCCCTGGTGGCACTGGGCCCGCGGCCTTCCGCAGCCGAAGCGGGGGTTCGTCGAGCGGGGGGCCTACCGTTTCCTGCGGCATCCGGTCTACCTGAGTTTCCTGGGGCTGATCTGGTTCACGCCCGTTGTCCCGCTCGACCGCGTCGTCCTGATCGCCGTCTGGACGGCGTACATCTTCGTCGGCAGCGTGCTCAAGGACGGCCGCTTGGTGCACTTCATGGGCGACACCTATCGCGAGTATCAGACCCGCGTGCCGGGGTATCCGGTCGTCGGGTTCGGCCCGCTGGGACGGATCCCGCCGCGACTGACGGCGGCGGTTCGAGCGACTCGCCCAGGGGTGTAAGGAGTTTCCGAATGGGGCGCACCGTTGGCCGCACTATCCTTTTGTCATGAAAGGATCCCCTTTGATCGCCGAAACGTTGACGATCGCGGATGCTTGTCGCGACGAGTGGGATCTTGTCGTGGTGGGGGCCGGCTTATCGGGATCCATCGCCGCCAGGGAAGCGGCTCGTCGCGGCAGCAGAGTTCTGCTGGTGGAAAAAGCGGTTTTTCCACGCCGCAAGGTCTGCGGGTGTTTTCTCAATGCGAACGCTCTGGCAACCCTGTCGCAGTTGAATCTCGCCTCCTTGTTGATTGACAGCCACGCGCCGCCCGTCCGTGGTGTATTCCTTTCCGCAGGCGCACGCCACGCCTATCTCCCTCTCCCGACCGGTGCAGCCCTCTCTCGCGCGTGGCTCGATACGCAGCTTGCCCGCGAAGCGGCGGTGGCAGGCGCTTCCCTCTTGCTCCGTACCGAAGCGCATCTGATCGAAGTGGACAGCGATCGCTGCAGGCTGCGACTCAACCAAGGTGAAGCGGAAGGCGAGATCGTGTCGCGAATCGTGGTGGCTGCAGATGGTCTGGCCGGTCGATTGGCCAGAGAAACTCGAGATTGCGTGCAGTCGGTCAACCCGCGCTCGCGCATTGGCGTATCAGCAGCGATGGCACGTGCGCCGGAGGGCTACCAACCGGGCACGATTCAAATGGTCGTGGGGCGCGAAGGTTATATCGGGGCGTTGCAGGTTGAAGATGGCCATTTGGAATTGGCCGCTGCACTCGACCCCGCCGCGATCAAGCGCTGGGGGCCGGGAGAAACAGTGCACCGCATCCTGCGGCACTCTTCGTTACCGAGGCTGGAGGATGTCTGCGAACTCGATTGGCAAGGGACAAACCCTCTGTCGCGACAGACGACACCCCCCGCAGGGCGACGTATTTTCTTCGTGGGCGATGCCGCTGGATATGTCGAACCTTTCACCGGCGAGGGCATGGCTTGGGCGATCGCTTCAGGCGCTGCCGTTGCGGGTGTCGCCCATCAGGCGGCCCAGCGTTACTCCGATGACATGCCGCGACAGTGGATTCGGATGCGGGAACGGTTGCTGCGAGGAAGAATGCGCCTGTGCCGACTCGTGACGCAGAGCCTTCGCTACCAACGCCTGACGGAGGTGAACGTGGCGATGCTGAGTCATCTGCCGTTTTTGGCCACGCCCGTGATCCGGTGGCTGAATCGTGCTCGCCCCTATGCCTTCGCGGATGGGCCGTAACGACCCCTATTATCTTGTTCACCCAAGGCCTGTCTCCCAATGGCACCTCTCCCCTCCGATCGTACCGGCTACCTCCGCACTCCTGCAGCCAAGCGGGAGTACAACGAGTTGCTTTTTGCAGAGGTGGCGAAGCGCTACGATCTCGTCACTCGTGCCCTTTCCCTGGGCCGCGATCAGGCCTGGAAACGAGTGCTCCTTGACTCGTTGCCCACCGGCCTTGCTCCCGTCTGCGCAGATCTGGCCTGCGGAACCGGTGATGTGGCGTTCGCCTTGGCTCGGCGCTACCCACAAGGAACGGTGTATGGCGTCGATCTCACGTCGGAAATGTTGCAGATCGCGCAGTCGCGAAACAGCTTTCCAAACGTCACGCTGCAATTGGGCGACATGCATCACCTGCCGTTCCCTTCCTCCAGCATCGACATCGTTACGGGAAGCTATGCGTTGCGGAATGCCCCCTCGCTGAGCGTCGCATTGCAGGAAATCCACCGCGTGCTGCGGCCTGGTGGTACGGCGGCTTTCCTGGACTTCTCCAAATCTCCGAATCGTTTCCTTCAGCGGCTCAGCTTCGCGGTGCTCTACCTGTGGGGATCGTTCTGGGGCCTCGTGCTCCATCGCCAGCCGGCCGTGTACGCGTATATCGCCAAATCACTCTGGCACTTTCCCGACCGCGAAGAGCTCCGCCGAGATCTGACGAACGTAGGATTCTCGGAGGTCTTCAGCCGGAAGTTCTACTTCGGCACCTTGGAGATCATCACCGTCAGCAAGCTCGTCCATGAACCGGTGCCTGCTCCCGGTGCTTGACCTCTCACGGCGGTCATCAGATTCCGAGACGACTTGGTTTGCGATCGCTCGACTTCAGAAGCTGATCGCGAGGCCCAAAAGCGGCCCTTGCAACAGCGTGTCGAAGGTGTAGAGCGTGTAACCATGTCCCCTCGTGTAATCGACGTCTAGCAACCGGTAGCCGATCAGGCCGCTGTAGGTGACCGTTTCTCCGGCACAGAGTTCAAAGGCATAGGCGGCGGTGATGTTCCAGGTGAACTGGCTGCCCGCGTTGAATCCGCCGACGTCGCCGCGGAGGTAGATCTCTTCGCCGGTTCGCATCCTGCGTCGGAGCCTCGCCCCGACCAACGGATCGATCCAGTTGATGGTGCCGGAACGCGCGACCGCGTAGCCTCGCTCGATCACCAGATGGTGTAAGTCCAAGTGTTCCGTGATCGCCAGCTTGAGATCCGCCTCCTGATGCCAGACACGGGCGCCCCCGAGAACGTCGATCGCGGTGGTTCCGTTTCCCGACTGCCATTCCGCGATTTCGTACACCCCCCCGATCTCACCGATGAACGCGAGGGCATCGAGACCGAGCGCACCGGAGAGCGTTCTCGAGGGGCGTGTACTCACTGCCGACTGATCCAGCCCCACGTTGCCGTAGATGATGTCACCGTAGACGCCGATCGGTCCCCGGCGGGCCTCCGTGTAGAGCATCACGGGCACCTGTTGAAGGTGCACTAATCCTTGGATCGGACTGGCATGAACGTTTGCCGTCCGCCCTGCCACCGTCTCCGTTCCGTTCAGCCAAGGGGCCCACGCATATGGCACCACATCGAGTGTCCACAGAGACTGGGGCAGCAGGCTATCCAGTTCCACGCCGCAGGTCGGCTCGGCGAGGCTGTCGGCCCGGGCCGCTGAAGTCATCCGCTCCCCGGCGGCGACCGCGAAGAGACACATCAGGCACCTCGCCAGTTTCCCGATGCGCATGAGTCTTACTTTCTCTCCAAGGATCTCGGTCCCTGGGCCGATTGGTCGGCATCGGCAGGGAGAGGGCCAGCGAAGGGGCCGGGGGCTCGGCGGCCAGTCAGGGAGCGATCTTCCCGGCACCATCGGTTTGGACGAAGGGTGACCATCGGGAAGACTCCCGGGCACAACATCGCAGACGCCGCTTGCCCATGCTCCCGCCATTGCCCCGCCCCCCCGGGAACCCCGGTCGAAAGGAGCTTCACGCGGCGGCCAAGAGGTGAATCACTGGGGTAGGGAAGATCCGGAGGGTCGAAAGACCCGCGCCTCGAGGCCCAAAAAGAAGAGGCCAACAAAGAAAGGGAATCCGTGGTTTCGCCACGAATCCCCCAGGGCCGAGACAAGAGCGGGCGAAGGGACTCGAACCCTCGACATCCAGCTTGGGAAGCTAGCGAGGCCGCAGTTTCTGCCCTGGAAAAAAAGGCGTTTCC
>CANGIH010000067.1 GCA_947453875.1 Planctomycetaceae bacterium
GTCGCTCGGGCTCGACACCTCCGTGGTCAGCGAGACGGCCTTCCAGAACTTTCCGATCACCCTCGACGCGAAGCTCGGGCCGGTGGAGGAAAACGTCGCCGAACTTGTATTCCCCCCCGCTGCCGATGGCAGCACCGAGGTGAGGCGTCTCGAACTTGGGGGCGATTGGACACCGCTCGCGGCGGGAGGATCGGGGGCGTTCGATCTCCCTCTGGTATTTGCCGGCTACGGCATCACCGCCAAGGCAGAGGACTACGACGATTACGCCCCACTCGGGCCTGTCGGGGCCAAGGGGGCGGCGGTGATCGTTCTCAGGCAGGAGCCGCAGAAGGACGATCCGACGAGCAAGTTCGACGGCAATCGGGCCTCGCAGTACGCGCCACTGTCGCGCAAGGTGGCCAATGCCTCGGAGCACGAGGTCGGCGGCGTGGTGTTCTGCAACGATGTCTCTGCCACCGATGACGCCCTGATGGCGTTCACCCGGGCTGGGGATGGCTCCGACAAACGGACGCTGCCGATCCTCCAGCTGAAGCGGCCCCTCATCGATCAGATCGTGGAAAAGGCGCTGGGGACGACGCTGGTCGAACTCGAGAAGCGGATCGACGACGGTCCTGCCCCCAGGTCGGCGGCCCTCGAGGGCTTTCGGATTCGCGGCCGGGTGGCGATCGATCGGGCCGAGACGCAAGCCCGCAACGTCCTCGCCATCCTCCCTGGGATCGGTGCCGCCGCGCCGTCCGGGGGGGCTCCGGGGGCGGCGGCGTTGGCGGCCGCACATGGGTCCCCGGCGGTCGTGTCCCCCCATGACGATCCGCCGGCCTCGCCGGCGGAGAGCAAGGCTCTGGAAAAACTCGAAGCAGAAGCCAAGGCGGAGCCCGGAGTCGTGGCGCAGCCGAGGGGTGGGGGGGCGAAGGGGGCTGAGGCTGCCGACCCCCATGGCGCTGCCGACCCCCACGGGGCGGTCGATCCTCATGCCTCCGCTGATCCCCACGCGGGCCATGGTGGCGGTGCGGAGGTGCGGCCGATCCTCCCGGCCGAGACGGTGATCCTGGGGGCGCATTACGACCATCTCGGCTATGGTGGCAGCAACTCGGCCGCGCCTGGCGACACGAGCATCCACCACGGTGCCGACGACAACGGCAGCGGCACGGCGATGCTCGTCGAGGTGGCGCGGATCCTCGCCGAGGAAGGGCCCTACCCGCGGAGCATCCTCTTCGTGGCATTCTCCGGCGAGGAGCGGGGCCTGCTCGGCAGCGCCCACTACACGGCCAATGCCGCCGTGCCGCTGGCGGACACCGTGGCGATGGTCAACCTCGACATGGTCGGTCGCCTCGACGGCGAGAAGCTGATCATCCACGGCACCGGCACCGGCAGCGGGCTCGATCCGATGGTTGATCGGCTCGTGGCCACCCACGGCTTCGAGGTCACGAAGGACCCGGGGGGATTCGGCCCCAGCGACCATGCCAGCTTCTATGCGAGGAAGATCCCGGTGCTCCATGTCTTTACCGGCACCCACTCCGACTACCACCGCCCCACCGACACCGCCGAGAAGATCAACTACGACGGCATGGCGCGGATTGCCCGGATGGTCGCCGAGGCGGTCAAGGAACTCGCGCGTGCCCCAGCCGCGCCGGAGTATGTCGAGGTGGCGGGGTCGCAGACGAACACACGTCGCGACGGGGATCGCCCTTACTTCGGGAGCATTCCCGACTTCGCCAATCCGGGGAAAGGGTATGCGATCTCGGGGGTGTCGAAGGATTCCCCGGCTGCGAAGGGGGGGCTCCTCGGGGGCGACATCGTGATCCGGGTTGGCGAAAGTGCCGTCACCGGTCTCGACGATTTCGACAGTGCCCTGCGGAAGCACAAGGGGGGCGACACGGTGCCCGTGGTGGTCAATCGCGGCGGCCAGGAAGTGACGCTCCAGGTGACCCTTGGGGCGCCCCGTTGAAAGCGGCTAGACGCCCCTGAAACGGCATGCTTATTGGCCTTGAGCCGGAGGGACGCCGCTGCCATAGTCCCGCCCGACCGGCCCTGCGCCGCGGCCACGGATGGTCGCGACGACGATCCGGGCCCACCGCCCGCCGCCGCGGCGGACGCGCGAGCGACCAAGCAAGGAGTGCTATCCGTGAAGTGGCAACTGGCAGCGATTCTCTGTGCGATCCTCGCGGCCCCGGCAGCGGCCCAGGCCCCGCAGCGTCCCGCCGCGGCACCGGCCCAGGCCGCGCCCGCAGCTCCCGCAGCTGCTCCGTCGGCCTCCCCGGCCACGCTTGTGGCGGTGATCGACGTCGGCTACGTCTTCAAGAACCATGCCCGCTTCAAGGCGGCGATGGAAAAGATGAAGGAACAGGTCATGGCGGCCGAGAACGGCCTCAAGACCGAGCGTGACCGGATCAACAGCCTGATGGAGCAGATCAAGGGCTTCAACCCCGGCACGCCGGAGTTCAAGAAGCTCGAGGCTGACATCGCCAAGGCTCAGGGCGACTTCAACGTCAGCGCCCAGCTCCAGAAGAAGGAATTCATGGACCAGGAGGCCAAGGTCTACCTCACGGTCTACACCGAGGTGGAGAAGGCCGTCGAGCTGTTCGCTCGCGAGCACCGCATCGCCATCGTCCACCGCTTCGACGGCGATCCGGTCGACAACAGCGACCGCAATCAGATTCTCCGCGGGATCACGAAGCCGATTGTGTACATCGAGCCGGGCATCGACATCACGCCCGACATCCTCAAGGTGCTCAACACACCGGCCGTCGCGGCCCAGCCGGCGGCGCAGCCCCGCCGCTGATCGATCGCGAGCTTTTCCAGGCGTCCCGCGGCCGCCCTCGCGGCGGTCGCGGGACGTTGCCTGTCTGCTTCCCTCCCCCCGGGTCGCCGTCCATGTCCCACCCTTCTCCGCTGCGGCCGCAACGCACCCTCCGCACCGCGGCAGTGGTGATCGGACGGGGCTACTGGAGCGGCTGCGAGAACCGGGTCGAACTCCGCCCCGCCCCCGTCGGCAGCGGGATCGGTTTCCTGCGGGCAGACCTCCGACCGGAGGCCGCGGTGCCCGCGGTGGTGGGAGCCGTGGTCGAGGCCCGCAACCGGACTCAGCTTGTCCGTGGGGCGGCATCGGTCCATCTCGTCGAACATGTGATGAGCGCCTTGGCAGGACTGGGGATCGACAACTGCGACGTGGCCGTCACCGCGGAGGAACTCCCGGGGCTCGATGGCTCGTCGCGGGGGTTTGTCGAGGCGATCGATGCCGCAGGGATCGTCGATCAGGCCGCCGTCTCCGATGCCCTTGTCGTTCGCAAGCCGGTGCGCGTCGGTGACTCCGCCAGCTGGATCGAGGCCGGTCCACCGCGATTCCCCGGCCTGTCGATCGAGTATCTCCTCGACTACGGTCCCGGGCCGATCGGGAGGCAGCAGCTCGACATCGATGTCACGCCCGACTCCTACCGCACGCACCTGGCAGCGGCGCGGACGTTTCTCTCTGTCGATGACGCGGCCCGTCTCCGTGCCGCCGGCCTCGGCACGACGGTCTCGCCAGGAGACCTCGTCCTCTTCGGTCCAGACGGCCCCGTCGGCACCACCCTCCGTTGGCAGGATGAGTGTGTCCGCCACAAGGTGCTCGATTGCGTCGGAGATCTCGCCCTCGCCGGTCGCCCGCTGCACGCCCATGTCCGAGCCTTCCGCAGTGGCCATGCCCTCAATGCCGAACTCGTTCGCGAATTGCTCGCGTGCGACGCAGGATTGCGACTCGGGCGGACTGCCTGACACCCGTCGCGGCCGCCGCCGCCCCACCGCTTCTCCGATGCCTGACCTTCCCGATCCAATCGCCCTGCCAACGCCCCCCGCGATCGACCCGACGGCGATCGTGTCGGAGACGGCCTGTCTCGGGCCGGGGGTGGTGGTTGGGCCATACTGCGTCGTCTCGCCCGGGGCCGTGATCGGGGCCGGCACGGTGCTCGAGAATCACGTGACGATCATGGGGAGCGTGCGGATCGGTGCCCGCAACCGCATCTTCCCCAATGCCGTGATCGGGGCCGATCCACAGGATGTCAGCTATCGTGGCGCTGACACGCGCGTGGAGATCGGTGACGACAACATCATCCGCGAGGGGGTGACGATCAACCGGGCCTCCGAGAAGGAGGAGGGAGTGACGGTCGTCGGCAGTCGCAATTTCCTCATGGCCTTCTGCCATGTGGCCCATGATTGCCACATCGGGGACGGCGTGATCATCGCCAATGGCACGCTGCTCGGCGGCCATGTCCGCATCCACTCCCATGCCTCGCTGTCTGGCTGCGTCGCCGTCCATCACTGGGCGACGATCGGCGGATATTCCTTCGTGGCCGGGCTGTCGAGGGTGCTCCACGATGTACCACCTTTCATGCTCTGCGAGGGATCGCCGGCGCGCCCACGATGCGTGAATGTCGTCGCCCTGCGACGCGGTGGTTTTCCGCCATCGACCGTCGAGGCGATCACGGAGGCGCACCGACTTCTCTACCGGGCGCGGGTGGGACAGGATCGGGCTCGTGAGATCCTCCGCTCGCAATCGATGTTCGTGCCGGAGGTGGAGGCCGTACTCGAATTCCTTTCCAACCAACAGGAGGGGCGGCATGGCCGTGCCCTCCCGCGCCGGAGGGCTGCATGACACGGACGAGGGTGGCGGTGGTCGGCTGCGGACATCTGGGGGCGATCCACGCCCGTCTCCTCGCCGGAAGGCCCGATGCGGAGCTGGTCGCCGTTGTCGATCCGTATGCCGGACCGCGGGAGAAAGTCGCCGCCGAACACCGCTGTGAGGCGCTTGCCGAACCGGAGGAACTCATCGGCAAGGTCGATGCAGCGATCGTCGCCGCCCCCACCGGTCGTCATGCCGCGGTCGCGCTGCCGCTCCTCGAGTCGGGGATCGACCTGCTCGTGGAGAAACCGATCGCCGCAACCGTCGAAGAGGCCCGCGCGATCGTGACCACCGCCAGGCTGCATGACCGCACCGTTGCCGTCGGCCACGTCGAGCGTTTCAACCCGGCTTGGCGGATGGCGGTGGCCCGTGCTGGCAGGATCGTGTCGCTCGAGAGTGTCCGTCTTGCCCCGTTCACCTACCGCTGCATGGATGTCGGAGTGGTCCAAGACCTGATGATCCACGACATCGATCTCCTCCTCTCGCTCGAACCGGGGCGGCTCGAGCGGGTCGATGCCCAGGGGATCCATGCCACCGGCGGGCACGAGGACGCCGTCCGCGCCCACTTCGTCTTTTCGTCGGGGTTGGTGGCGACGCTCACCGCCTCGAGGATTCATCCCACACTCAGGCGAGGCCTCACCCTCTGGTCGAGCGAAGGAGTGGTGTCGGTTGATTTCCATGCCAAGGCGGTCGAGGTCGTGGCCCCATCCCCGGCCGTACGTCGGGGCGAGTTTGTCGCCGAGGATGTGCCGGTCGAGTCCCGTGCGGCGGCGAAGGAGGCGTTCTTCCGCGACGTCCTTCCCCGGGAGACGCTCGCCATCCCCGAGACGAATGCCATCCAATGCGAGCATGACGACTTTCTGACTGCGATCCGGGAACACCGGGCTCCTCTGGTGCCGGCGAGCGCCGGTGCGGCGGCGCTCGAGATCGCCAATCGGGTCATCGACAGCCTCCATTCCACAACGCTCGGAGGACATGTCGCGCGGCCGACGGTACCGCTGCCGTCGCGTCTGCGCCGCACAGGCTGAGCGGTTCGCCTGGGCGGTGGGGCCCCCGCAGATTGCCCAGCGTGACGAGGATCTGACGGCGGATCCACCCGGGGCTGGGGGCGAGGCGAGCGGTGCGCCGAAGAGGATCGTATGGCCTTCCATCCCTCCGCCCCCGTCCCTCCATGCCCCTGTCCCGATTGTTTCCGATCATCGCTGGTGTCGTGGCGATCGCCGTCGCGGGCCTCGCGCCGGCGGCGCCGACGGAGTGCGCAGGCGCCGGAAGCGGCAAGCCCACCGAGCAGGTCGCCAACCTGCCGGGGGAGCCGGTGGTCTTCGAGAGCTTCGGGCTCGAAGACTTCCAGGGTGCCGGATCGATCGCCTCGGCGCTGCGGGCCAGTGACGTCCACCCACCGGACGTTCCGACGCCGGTGCGAGTGATGGTCAAGGGGCCATCGGCGCCCGAGCAGGCGGCCAATCCCCTCCAGGCCGAGCTCAAGGGGCGGATCGACGGCATCGATCTCTCGGCGGGCCTGCTCGCCGACCGGACGGTGATCGAGGCCGGGCCGACGAAGCTCGTGGGGGGGATGGCGATGGCCCACGATCATGCCCGCGGCCGCGAGTCGCTCGAACTGCGCACATCGATCGGGCAGACGACGAACGCCGCCAAGATCGCGCTCGAACTCGGGCCGCGGATCGAACGGCGGCTTCCCGGCGGCATGACTCTCTTCGTCGACGGCAAGGCGGAGGCTCAGTCCGCTCCCCCGCAGGCCACCACTTGGCAACCGCTGGCCGGACCCGCGTTCGACGGCGTGGGAATCATCGGCCTCACCGGCCGGACCGGGCTGATGCGCTGACGATCCGTGGACAACGTCGTCCCTGCCGGCCGAACGGCTCCGGGCCCCTGATGGATGCCACCGCCATCCGCTCAGGCCAAGTCGCGGTCCTGGAAGAGAACGAGCGCCACCAGCAGCGCCACCGCCGAATAGAGGCCGGCATAGAGCGCGGCCCACCCGAGATAGCTCCACGGCACCGGCACCCCGCCGACCACCGCGGCCTCGATCGTGAAATGTTCGAGGACGGGAAGAATCGTGGCGAACAGTTGCCCGACGAAGCGCACGATCGCGAACTTCCCCACGCTCGACTGGACGATCAGCGGCACAAGGTGCCCAAGCGCGTAGACGGTGAAGCAGATGATGAGATTGGGGACCATCCCCAACCGGGTGGAGACGGCGAGGCTGACTGCGGCGAGGAGGATGGTCTCCAGAAGGGAGAGGACCAACCCCGGAACGACCGTGATCATCTCGTCGGCGCAATCACGCCACACCGGATCGAGTTTGCCCCCCTCGCGGGCATCGTAGACGACCTTGAGGTTCGTGGTCACCAGCAGCACCGAGCCGAGCACGAGGAACACCAGCAACGCGACGAGCACGAGGCCAACGAACTTCCCCAGGACGAATTGCCAGCGGGTCAACGGCTTGGAGAGCACCGTAAGTGCCGTCCGCCCCTCGATCTCCTCCGCCACCGCCACGCTCGCTGTCCACACCACGACCAGCAACGCCAGCACCTTGATGAGGGTCAGGCCGCTGTCCTTGAGCATCTTCACGTCCTCGCCGAACGTGTTGTAAGGAATGACGATGAAGGCCAGGAGCATGACTGCGCCGAGGATCAGGGCCACCGCAAACACCGGTTGGCCGATCGCCTCCTTTGTCGTTGCCGAGGCGACCGCGGCCATCCGCCTGGGAATGAGCCGGAACAGACCGTAGGCCGCCGCGATCGCGAGGAACGAGATCGTCGTCCAGGGAAGGATCGCCGACTGCGGGTACTCCGCCACGAGCCGTGCGCGGACCGTCAGATCGACCGGCGCGGCACCGGCGTTGGAAACCTCGATGCGGGCCTTCTGGCCGAGAAAGGGATTCGGCTTGTTGGTCTCGTCGCCACGGGTCCAGTTCCAGGTGCGTCCGGGAACAACCTCGATGTCGGCCTGCTTGGACAGAGCGAAGCCCTCGATCGGCTGCTGCGTCCGCACCACGAGAGGGCCGGCGGAGACAAATTCGAGTCTTTCGATCTCCTGGGGGCGGAGGTCGAGTTCAAACTCCTGGAGGTTGGCCCCGGCGGGCACCGAGATCCGCTTCTCGAAGGCATCGGCGGAGGTCATCCGTGCCAGCGACCGGCCGATCTGGCCGAGCGGCACGACCGGGGTGAAGGCCAGGGCGACCGCCGAGAGGCCAAGGAGCAGCCAGGCGAGCGGTCCGGCGAAGCCATCACCGAGACTCGAACGCGCCTCTGCTGCCAGACGCGGCTGCAAGACCCGGAGGACCGCCCACGCCAGAAGGATCACCGCCAGGGCGATGAACGCCCCGGCGCCCAGAAGCCAGATGGGAGGGAAGGCGATCGTCCAGCGATTGGCGAAGAGCGGAGTCATGGGATTCGGCCAGACAAAGGGACTTGGATCGGGCGGTTGTGGCCGGGCGAGCGGCGACGATTCGGAGACCAGGACGATTCCCGTGGAGGAGCGGCGTGGCTTTCCGTACGGGAGTGGGGCAGGGATGGTTCCCCCGCCGTTCCCCCGCGGAACTATTGTGCCTCAGAAGCCGGTTCCAGAGAAGCGTCGAGGGGGAGGGGGCCGGCAAGCACCGTGGCTCCCGGGCCATGGAGCGGCCAGCGATCGAGCACCTCGCGGATATCCTCCATCGACAGGTTCTCGATCGTCCGCAGGTCGTCGGCGACCGATCGGTAGGTGCCCGAGTGGGCCCATTCGGGACCGACATCGAACAGGCGGCGGCGCGGACGCTCGCCGAGAAGGACCCAACGGCCGGCAAGTTTGTTGCGGTTCTGCTCCAACTCGGCCTCGCCGATCCCCTTCTTTGCCGCTTCGCGGTAGATCTCCTCGATGCGGGCGAGCAGGTCGTCGGCATCCTCCGGGTTGCAGGAAAGCTGGGTGGCGAACAACCCGGCATCGAGGAAGTCCTGGTGGTGGCAGGAGGCCTGCTCGGCCTGTCCGGTGTCGACCAGCGCCCAGTAGAGCCGACTCCCCGACGTATCGCCGAGGATGCTCGAGAGGAGCTTGGCGGCGAACCGTTCCTCGTCGTCCCCCGAAGGGCCGTCCGACATCCGCACGGCGTATTCGAGGGTGGAGGTGGGGCGGGTGATGTGTTCGAGCGTGGCGATTCCGCCGTGGGGGCGGCGCTCGGCGGCCACACGGCGCACGGGAACCTCGAGCGGTTCCCAGTCGCCACACCATCGCCGCGCCGATTCCACGAGCAGCGGGAAATCGACGGCGCCGGTGGCGGCGAGGACGATGTTGCCGGGCGAGTATCGGCGGCGGTGGTAGTCGCGCATCACATCGACAGGCATCCCCTCGATCGATTCCACCGTGCCGAGCACGCTCCGCGCGAGCGGATGGCGGCCGAAGAACGCCGCCCGGCAGCGGTCGTCGGCGCCGAACGGCGGCTGGTCGTCGTACATCCGGATCTCTTCGACGATCACCTTCTTCTCGGTGTCGAAGTCCTCCTCACGGAGCGCCGGACGCATCATCCGGGCGAGGAGCGCCGTGACCTCGAGTTGCTGCTCGGGGAGGACGGCGGCGTGGTACGCGGTGTCCTCCTCGCTGGTGAAGGCATTGGCGCTGGCCCCCATCCAGTCGAAGCGACGGTTGATCTCGTCGGCGGAAAGGTCGTGCGTGCCTTTGAACACCA
>CANGIH010000068.1 GCA_947453875.1 Planctomycetaceae bacterium
CCTCGTCCTCACCGGCGTGGTGTTCATCGTCACCGAGGTGCTGCTTTTCTGGTTCATGTGGAAGTACGACGCCGCGGCGTCCCGCCAGCCGGCGAAATACATCCACGGAAGCCACACCCTCGAGGTTGTGTGGACGATCATCCCCGCCGCCACGATGCTGTTTCTGGCGATCTACCAGATGAATACCTGGGCCGACGTCAAGATGCGTCGCCCCCGCATGGCGCCCTCGGCCGAGGTCGTCGCCCGGCAGTTTGAGTGGCGCATCCGTTATCCCGGCCGTGACGCCACGCTTGGCACCGCCGACGACCTCTTTGTCGTCAACGATCTCCACGTGCCGATCGACGAGGACTTCCTCGTCCAACTCAAGAGCATGGATGTGCTCCACAGCTTCTTCCTGCCGAACCTGCGGATCAAGCAGGATGCCGTGCCGGGCATGAAGCAGCCGGTGTGGTTCAAGGCGACCGAGGCTGGCACCTACGACATCGTCTGTGCGGAGATCTGCGGCTGGGGACACTACAAAATGAAGGGGCGGGTGACCGTCGAACCCCGTGCCGACTTCGAACGCTGGCTCGACCGTGTCGAGGCGGAACAGGAAGCCACGCAGCGTGGCCCCGAGGACGCCCCCCCGGCGGCAGCCGACTGACGCCAGCCAGCCCGTCTCCCCCAAAACTATTCCTCAACCAACCCAAGACCGACAAGACACCGAGCGATCCCGTTCGAGCGAGATCCAGGGAGGACACCCATGAGCACCGTCACCCATTCACAGGCCCCGTTGGTGGAGGCGCCCCATCAGGGGCACGGCCCTTCCCATGGCTCGCCGTCGTTGTCGACCTTCCTCTCCACCTATGTGTTCTCCAAGGATCACAAGGTGATCGGTCTGCAGTTCCTCTTCTCCACGCTCGTGTGGTTCCTCATCGGTGGCCTCCTCGCCCTGGCGGTCCGGTGGCAGGTCGCCTGGCCATGGTCGGATGTCCCGGTGCTCGGCAAGCTGTTCGCCCAGCAGGGTGGGCAGATGGCGCCGGAGTTCTACACGATGCTCTTCACGATGCATGCCTCGGTGATGATCTTCCTCGTGATCATCCCGATCCTTGCGGGAGCCTTCGGCAACTTCCTCATCCCGCTCATGATCGGCGCCGACGATATGGCGTTTCCGACGCTCAACATGTTGAGCTACTGGTTCATGTGGCCGGCGTTCTTCTTCTTCGGCGCCAGTTTCTTCGTCGAGGGTGGAGCGGCTGCCGGTGGGTGGACGAGCTATCCGCCGCTGTCGACGAGCACCGTCTCGGCGCCGGGCAGCGGCATGGGGCAGACCCTCTGGCTCCTCGGACTGACGATGGTGGGCGTGTCGTCGATGCTCGGCAGCGTCAATTACATGACGACCATCATCCTCATGCGTGCCCCGGGCATGACGATGTTCCGCCTGCCGATGACGATCTGGGCGATGTTCATCACCGCCATCCTCCAGGCCTTCGCCCTCCCTGTGCTCACGGCCGCTGGCTTCATGCAACTCACCGACCGCATGCTCGGCACCGGCTTTTTCTCACCCGAGGGGAATGTGATCAACAACGCCATCTCGGGGGCGGGCGGCGGGCAGCCGATCCTCTGGCAGCATCTCTTCTGGTTCTACAGCCATCCGGCGGTCTACATCATGATCCTGCCGGCGATGGGGATGGTGTCCGACATCATGACCACGTTCGCCCGCAAGCCGTTGTTCGGCTATCGGCCGATGGTCTACTCAATCGCCGGGATCGCCGGCCTCGGGTTCATCGTCTGGGGGCACCACATGTTCGTGTCGGGCATGAACCCGGCCCTCGGCATCACCTTCATGGTGGCGACGATGATGATCGCCCTCCCCAGCGCCGTGAAGACGTTCAATTGGCTCGGTACCGTCTGGGGCGGCCGGATCCACTACACGACGGCGATGCTCTTCGCGCTGTCGTTCGTGTCGATGTTCATCATCGGCGGGCTGTCCGGAATCTTCATGGCCGCGACGCCGGTCGACATCTTCATCCACGACACCTACTTCATCGTGGCGCATTTCCATTACGTGCTCTTCGCGGGCACCGCGATGGGCGTTTTCGGCGGGATCTATTACTGGTTTCCGAAGATGTTCGGGCGGCTGATGAATGAATTCTGGGGCAAGGTCCACTTCTTCCTGACCTTCATCTTCTTGAACGGCACCTTCTTCACCATGCACATCCTGGGTGCCGTAGGGTTCCCCCGTCGTCTCGCCGACGCCTACCACTACGAGACCTTCCATCATCTCCAGCCGATGAACGCCTTCATGACCTGGTGTGCCATCGGGATGGTGGCGACCCAGATCATCTTCGCGATCAATTTCTTCTGGAGCATGTTCCGCGGGCCGGTGGCCGGCCGGAACCCGTGGAACTCCAACACCCTCGAGTGGATCGCCCCGAGCCCCCCGGGGCATGGCAACTTCGATTTCCAGCCCGTGGTGCATCGTGGTCCTTACGAGTATTCCGTGCCCGGTTGCGACACCGACCATCTCATGCAGACCGATCCGCCCAACGCCGCCGAAGCCGCCGCGGCCGCGGCAGCCCATGGTTGATTGATTCCTCCGACCGCCTCCTGCCAGTGTTCTCCTGCACCGTCCATGGCCATCGTCATCACTGCCCCCTCAACCACCGCGCGGTCGACGGTCAACTGGCCGTGTGTGGTTGCATGGATGCTCGTGGGGCTGACGGCGTTGTTGCTCTGTTTCGGCGCCCTTGTGACCACCTACGACGCGGCGATGGCGGTGCCTGACTGGCCGGGGACATTCGGTCACAACATGCTCCTCTATCCCCTTGGCGACTGGTTCTGGGGGCCGTGGGATCTGTTTCTCGAGCATGGCCACCGCCTGCTCGGCGCCGCCGTCGGAATGCTGTCGCTCCTCCTCGCGTTCGTCACCTGGCGTCGCACCAGCTCCCCCGCCGTCCGCTGGCTTGTCGTCGCTGCCGTCCTGCTGGTGATTGTCCAGGGGGCGCTCGGCGGTCTCCGCGTCATTCTCGACGACAAGACGGTCGCCAAGGTTCATGCCTGCACCGGCCCGCTGTTCTTTGCGGTCGCCACGGCGATCGCTGTCCTGGCCGGGCGGCGGGTCGGGGGATCGTCTGGAGACGCGACCGGACAGACCAGTGCGCTCGCCCCTGATGCCTTTGTCGGAGTCGGGCCGGTGAATCTTCCGCTCCCGAGTTGGGCAGTCGGGGCATCGTTGCCCACGGCCCTGGCGGTGGCGGCTTACCTCCAACTCGTCGCGGGGGCCCAACTGCGGCACGCCGATGCCACGCTCGCCCCTTCGACCTTCCGTTGGATGGTGGCGCTGCATCTGGCCGGTGCCGCCGCCGTCACGGTGCTCTCGGCACTGGCGGTTGTCGCCTGGCAACCGCATGAATCCCCCGTGGCCAGACGCTGGTCGAGGGGCATTCTGGCGATGGTGCTGGGCCAGTTGCTTCTCGGAGCGGGCGCCTGGCTCTTCACCTGGGGCATGCCCGCCTGGCTCCATGAGGCGTGGGCTCCGGCGGAGGCCGTGCTCGCCCGCAGCCCAAAGGGGGCCTTGGTGATCACCGGCCACGTCGTGCTCGGCATGATGATCCTCGGCGCCTCGGTGGTGCTGGCACTTGAGTGGGGCGGCGCTGAAAGTCTCGAGCGGATCGCCGGTCGTGGGACGCGTGGGGCGGAGCCGCGGCGGCGTGCTGATGTCGCGGCGCTACCGGCGCAGGCGGGGGGTGGCCGATGACGCTTCCTGCCCGATCGATTCCCATGGACGATGATGCTTGCGTCGATTCCGCGGCCGGTGGCTTGGCGGCCGCGCTTGCCGACGTGTCACGGCTGGTGCGGCCGCGGATCGCGGTCATGGTGCTGGCCACGGTCGCCACGGGCGCGTGGCTGACGGCGGGGCGGCAACTCGACGGGATGTCGCTCTCCTTCGTGCTCTTTGGCACGCTCCTTGTGGCCGTCAGTTCGAGCATCGCCAATCAAATTCTCGAACGCGACACCGACCGGCTTATGCCCCGGACCGCCCTCCGCCCGCTGGTGGTGGGGCGGATGGGGGTCCGCGAGGCCTGGATCCTCGCGACGGTCCTGCTCGTCGTCGGTTTCGGGATCACGGTTGCTGCCGGGGGATGGCAGGCCGCGCTCGCCGCGCTCGCGACCTGGATCCTCTACGTCTGCATCTACACGCCGCTCAAGCGTCTCACTCCGCTCAACACCGCCGTCGGTGCGGTCGCCGGTGCCCTTCCGGTGGCGATCGGCTGGCTTGCTGCCGGAGGCCCGGCCCGTTTTGCGGCCGGGGATTCCAGCGGGGCCATCGGTGCCGGGGCGTTGGCAACCGTGCTCTACCTTTGGCAGTTCCCCCACTTCATGGCGATCGCCTGGCTCTATCGTCGGCAGTACGAGATGGCCGGTCTGCGGATGCTCACGGTCGTCGATCCGGGGGGGCTGCGTGCCGCCGGACAGGCGATGGCGGCCGCTTTGGCGATGGTGCCGGTGAGCCTGCTCCTGGCCGTGCCCTCGTCGAGCGTGCGGATGTTTCTGGTCGCTGCGGTGGCGTCGGTGGCGTATGTCGCCGCCACGATGCGATTTGCCGTTCGCCGCGACGACACCTCCGCCCGCGGCCTGTTGTTCGTCTCGCTCGGCTCGCTCGTCGCCCTCCTCGCCGCGGCCGCCGCCTGTGGCGGACCACAGTTCTGACAGCAATCCCTTTCCTTCAATCGTTCCCGGCCACGCAGGTGGCGTTCCGGCTGACCCGACCCACCACCTTTCCGACACGCCCATGAACCTCTCCGCCCACTCGATTCCGCAAGGTCACGACCACCACGACTCCCATGGCCATTCCGATGACCATGGCGGTGGCCACGGGCACCTCACCCTCCAGTACCAACCCGGCCTGCCGCTCTCGAAGGGCAAGCTGATCATGTGGCTGTTCCTGTCAACCGAGATCATGTTCTTTGCGGCGCTCTTGGGGAGCTACGTCGTCCTCCGTTTTGGTGCACCGGTGTGGCCCAAGCCCCACCATGTCCACTTGAGCGAGCCGATCGGGGCCTTCAATACCTTTGTCCTCATTTGCTCGAGCGTGACGATCGTTCTGGCGCTCGAGGCGGCGCGGGCCAACAAGGCATTGCAGGCCAAGAACTGGATGCTTGCCACCCTTCTTCTCGGCAGCCTGTTTCTTGGCGTGAAGGGGTACGAATACGCCGCGAAATTCTCCCATGGTATCTACCCGGCCCAGCCGCACAGCCTGATCTACGAGAAGCCCGACCTCTATTACGGCGCGGCGGTCCGCGCCCGCCTCGGCGAGCCGGCGATCATCGACCGCCTCAAGGAACTCGACGACACTCCTGAGGACAAGCTCAGCAGCGAGGAAGCCTCGGCCCGGCGGCGGCTGCAGAAGATCCGCCAGATGGTGATGAGCCCCGATCAGCAGCCGTTCGATCTGGCCGTGGTCGCCGATCAGGTGATGCCGTTGCCCTCGGAGGGCGCGGACGGACATGGCGGCCACGCCGAGGGGCTCAACGACACCTTCTCGTGGCTGCGGCTTCCGACGGTGATCCCGGGTGGCAACATGTGGGCCAGCACCTACTTCCTCCTCACCGGATTCCATGCCATCCACGTCGCCGTCGGTCTGCTCGTGTTCGCGATCCTGCTCACCTTCCGGCTCGACCGGAAGCGGGCCGGCATGATCGAGAATGCCGGCCTGTACTGGCATTTCGTCGATCTTGTGTGGATCTTCCTGTTCCCGCTCCTCTACCTGTTCTGATCCGGCAGCTGGCGCCGCGACGAACTGTACAACCGCCCCGAGCCCGAGGTTTCCATGTCCGACCATCACGACCACGCCGCCCATGGGCCGATCACCCGTACCGGCGAGCTTTCCCCGCCCAGCCACAGCCACGAGGACCACGACCACGGGCAGCATGAGTCGCACGGCGGTCTGGGGCAGTACCTCGCCGTGTTCGCGGCGCTGTGTGCCCTGACGACCATGTCGTTCTTCACCTATTCGCCCCTCTGGCCGTGGCGTGACCAGCCGCATGTGGGCTGGGCGTTCATGATGGCGGTGTCGTGCACGAAGGCGATGCTCGTGGTGCTGTTTTTCATGCACGTGCTCTGGGAGGCCAACTGGAAATATGTCCTCACCATCCCCGCCGCGATGATGGCGATCTTCCTGGCGCTGATGCTCGTTCCGGACGTCGGCTTGCGGAATCGGATGGTCTCCCAGGAACGCGCCCTCCACATGGCCCGCCCGTCCGATGTGAAGCTCATGGAGCGGGCCGGCGAGGCGCAGGTCCTCGGTGAGGCGTCGGCCCATTGATCCCCAGCGTTTTTCCGGAGTCGCCGATGCCGCGCGTGGATGTCCCAAGCTGGTCGGTTCCGGTGAGGTCGCGGGGAATGGCCGCTGGATGCCTGTGGGCTGGTGTCCTGCTGATGGCGCTCCTTCCCGCGACGATCGGTTGTGGCGATGCCTCCCGGGAACGACCGCCGGCGGGGGGGAAGACGGCTGCGGTGACCCCGCAACCGGCCGCGGCGCGGGTCGACGAGCCCGGCACGGAGATGGTCGATTTCGTGCTCACGGATCAGGCGGGGGAGGCGTTCGACTCCAAGAGCCTCGCTGGTCGGGTCTGGGTGGGAAGCGTGTTCTTCGCCAACTGTCCCGGTCCCTGCTTCCGTGAGAACCAGGCGATCGCCGACATCCTCCGGGAGATCGATGACCCGGCACTGGTGGCCGTGAGCCTGACCTGCGACCCTGACAACGACACCCCCGAGGTCCTGCGGCGCTACGCTGACCGTTTCGATGCCGATCTGTCGCGGTGGAAGTTTCTCACCGGGGAGATGGCAACGATCAAGAAGATCGCCAACGACAGCTTTCGACTTCCTGCCGAGGTCGGCGTCCACTCCGAGCGGGGCGTCGTGTTCGACCGCCAGGGGAGACTTCGCGGGGGCTATCACCTCCTCCAGCCCGATCGGGTCGATCTCCTCAAAAAATTGATTCGCGAAGTGCTTGCCGAAGAGCCGACGCCGACTGAGGAGGCTGCGGTCGCCGGTGACGCCGGGGCCGATCCGGCCGCGGGGGAGTCCGTCGCAACGCCCGTCGCAGGGGAGACGCGATGATCCCCACGCTTCTGGCGGTGCACCCGCTGGCGACGACCAATGCCGTGCTCAACTGCATCTCGACGGTGCTGCTCGTGGCCGGCTGGATCGCCATCCGCCGCGGCAACTGGCGGGCCCACCGTGCGGCCATGATGGCGGCATTCCTTGTCTCGACGGTGTTTCTCTGTTGTTACCTCGCCTACCACTGGGTCGTCGGCCATGTGCCGTTCCCAGGGCAGGGGGGAGTGCGAACCCTCTACTTCCTGATCCTCATCACCCATATCGTGCTGGCCGCAGTCGTCCCCGTGCTGGCGATCCGGATGTTTTTCCTCGCCTTCCGGGGCCGACTCGACGCCCACCGCCGCCTCGGGCGGATTGCGTTGCCGATCTGGCTGTATGTGAGTGTCACCGGCGTGGTGATCTACGTGATGCTCTATCACCTCTATCCGCCCCTGGTGCCCGCCGAAGGGCGCGCCGCGAAGATGTCGGCACGGGTGGCGGTCGTGACTCCCGTGTAGAATGACGCTGACGACGGCCCTGGCCCGACAGGGGCCGGCTGATACCACCCGACGAGGTCGATCATGTCTGCCATCCCCGAATCCCGCCTCTTCAAGGTTCTCCGTCAACCTGCCGTGGTGGTGGTTGTCGTGGCGGTGGTGCTCCTGATGGCGTCGGGGGAGGCGTCGGCCTGCCCCACCTGCAAGGATGGCGTGGCCGAATCGGATCCCGAGGGGATGAATCTGGCGCGGGGCTACTTCTACAGCATCCTCATCATGCTCGCGATGCCCTTCACGCTTGCCGGTTCGTTCGGAGCCTATGTCTGGCGGGAGATGCGCAGGCAGGAGCGGGCCAGGCTCGCCGGGGACGCCGCGGAGGCTTCCCTGCCGACGTTGACTCACCGTCATCCCTGATTCGTGTCTGGATGTGGGTCGGGTCGTCGGGGGAATCACCGTGGACACTCCGCCAAACGATCCATCCGGCATCCGTCAGGCGCGAAACTGGCTCGCCCGGGATGAACATCGCCGCCTCTTCTGGACATGGATGCCCCCGGCACTGGTGATCCTGCTCCTGGCGGGGTGGGTGGAGCGGGCCCTGTGGGGGCCCGCTGTTTCCCCAGCTCCCGTGCAGGTCGACACGGTCCTCGGTCGCGGGCCGGTGACGCGGTCGATCGACGATGCGGTGACGATCGAACCGGCGATCGATCCGCTGCCGGGGGCGGGGGATGGCACGGGGCTTGCCGCGGATGCCGCGGCGCTCGCCTTCGTCCGTGACGACACGGTCTTCCGGTCCGCTGATCAGTCGGCCTGGTTCCAGATCTGGGAGCGGCTCCGTGCAGAGGCTGATGCCGGAGCGAAGCCCTCGGGTCGCGAGGTGACCTTCGCCCAGATCTACTCGCAACCGCAGAGCTACCGTGGCCGAAGGGTGCGGATGGAGGGCACCATCCGTCGCCTCCAGGAGGTGCCAGCGCCATCCAACGCGATCGGCATCGATCGATACTGGCAGGCGTGGCTCGAGCCGGCGGGTGGGCCCGCTTCTCCGGTCGTCGTCTACTTCCTCTCGCTTCCCGCCGGGACACCCACGGGCATGCGTGTCGACATGCCGGCGATCGTCGATGGCGTGTTCTTCAAGCGCTGGGCCTATCAGGCGAGCGATGCGATCAGGCTGGCTCCCCTGCTGATGGCGACCGGGCCGCGCCAGCCACCCCGGATCGTCAGCGGTCGGGGGACGAGCCCACTGGTCGGGTGGGCGCTCGTTTCGATCGCGGCGCTGGTCGCCGCGACCTCCCTCGCCCTCCGGTTCGCAGCCGGCAAACGTCCCCCTTTCCGCCGTCATCCCGAGCGGCTCGAGGCCGACTTCTCCGCCGTCTCCACCACCGACCCGGGTGAGGCCCTGCGCCGACTGGCCGCCGCCGATGCCTGCCGGGAACCCTCGCCATGACTCTCCTTTGCGGTCTCGAGTCCTGGGCAGAGGTAGTACGGCGGCGCAGTCCCAACCGGCCACCACGCCGGCTTGTCCGGTCGCTGCTGGCGCTGTGGCTCGTCGTGGGCAGCTCATTCGCTCTCCGGGCGGACGAGCGCGGGGATGCAGGGCCCTCCTCCGCGGAGTCGCTCCGCCGCTACCTGGAGTCGTTCGCCCTCGACAGCCAGGCCCGCGAACTCCTCGATCGCCCCGGCGGGTGGGATGATGCCAGACAGGGCTTGGCGCTGCGTGTCCTCGTCA
>CANGIH010000069.1 GCA_947453875.1 Planctomycetaceae bacterium
ACCGGCGCCGTCCCGTCCCCTTCGGCCATCGCGACCGGTGCCGAAGCTGACACGACCGGCTCCTCGACCGCGATCTCGGGCAGAGTCGTCGGCTCCACCGCGGGCGCCATCGCAGGTGGCCCAGCGACGGCGATCGGGTCGGCAACGGCGTCTGGCACCTCCACGGGAGCGGGGGGTTCGGCAGGCACGGGCGCTTCCGCCACCGCCTGGGCCGGGGGCGTCAGCCGGGTGACGACGACGCCACCGTTCTCGCGGCGCCGGACGGCCTCGTCGGAAACACGGGCAAGCGTCTGCGACAGGCCGTGGAAATCATCCTCCCCCTCGCCGCCGGTCTTCTCGATCCGGTCGAGGATCGAGCGGACGGCATCGACGAGGTTGAGGAGCACACCGGCGACGTCGTCGTCGAGATCGATCTTCCCGTCGCGGAGCTGGCCGAGGAGGTGCTCGCCCCCGTGCGTGATGGCGCCGAGCTTGGCAAAGCCGAAGAACCCGCTTGTCCCCTTGATGGTGTGGACGGTGCGGAAGATGCTCGCGAGGCGCTGCGCGTCGCGGGGATTCTCCTCGAGGGCCACCAGATCGCGGTCGAGCTGGTCGAGATTCTCCGCCGACTCGACGAGGAATTCCCGCACGAATTCTTCGTTGTCGTTCATGACTGGAAAGCCGATCGCTGGGCCGAGGAGGACCCCTGCCGGGGTTCAAGTACCATACATCCGGGTTTCGGCCATTTTCTCCCCCCGCCACCCCTCCCCTGCAGGTCGCACCGGTGGCACCGATTCCCCGGATGCCGCCGACTGCCCCGCAACCGGTGAGGATCACCCCTGCTCCCATGCCCACTTCCCCGCTCCGGCCATCAACCCTTCGGGCCGCCTTCCGGCTCCGCTGCCCGCGGTGCGGCGAGGGAAGGCTGTTCGCTGGCTGGTTTCGAATGGAGCCCAGTTGCAGCCGCTGCGGGCTCGATTTCCGCCGCGAGCCCGGTTTTTACCTCGGTTCGATCTACATCAATTACGGGATCACGGCCCTTTCCACGATGGCGCTCTATGGGGCGCTCGTGCTCGCGGCGGGCTGGTCGGCCGAGCAGGCCCTGGCCGCCTGCCTGACCGTGGCGGTGGTGATGCCGATGTGGCTCTTCCGCTACGCCCGCGCCTTCCTCCTGGCGATCGACAGCTCGGTCAATCGCGAGCCGATCCCCGGGGAGGGGGCGGCAGCCGGCGGGCCCCTCTCGGAGGCGCAACTCACCTCCCACCGGGCCAATGACGGCCAGGCCGGCTGCGCGATGGGGATCGCGCTGTCGCTGGTCCTCCTGTTCGGCCTCGTGATGGCGGCCGTGTCGCTCTGGTTCGTCATCGGGCCCGGGTCGGCGGGCTGGCAGGACGCCGATCCGGCGGAGATGGAGCCGGCCGACTGATCGGGTAGACTGCCTCGCCGGTGGGGGCAGGGCCTTCGGGGTGGCATCGGTCGCGCCCGTCCGATCCCATCGGCAAGCGCGATTCCCTTCTGGAGTTTCCCATGCGTCGCCGGCATCTGGTGTGCCTCGCTCTCCTCCTCGCCCTTCCGTCGGCCCGAGCCGAAGAGGGGGGGCCTGCCGATCTCCTTCCCACGCTCGGCTCGATCGAGCGGCTCGACCCCCGTTTCGACGCGCTCGTGCCGAAGGATGCGGCGATCGAGGTGCTCGCCAGTGGATTCGAGTGGGCCGAGGGACCGGTGTGGGTGAAGAAGGATGGGGCCGTCCTTTTCAGCGACATCCCCCGCAACCGGGTCAACCGCTGGAAGCAGGGTGAGGGGTTGTCGGTCTACCTCGAACCGGCCGGCTTCACCGGTCCCGCTGCCTACGGCAACGAGCGTGGCTCCAACGGCCTCACGCTCGACCGCCAGGGCAACCTCATCTCCTGCGAGCATGGCGATCGGCGTGTCAGCCGGTTGACGCCTGGAGGTGGCAAGCGCACCGTCGCCGACAATTACAAAGGCAAGCGGTTCAACAGCCCCAACGACGTCGCCGTCCACTCCTCCGGCGCCATCTATTTCACCGACCCCCCCTACGGCCTCCCCAAGGGATTCGACGACGAGCGCCGTGAACTCGATTTCTGCGGCGTCTACCGGGTCACTCCCGACGGCGCGGTGACGCTCCTGTGCGACACGATGACGCGTCCCAACGGGATCTGTTTCTCCCCCGACGAGAAGCGGCTCTACGTCGCCCAGTCCGATCCCAACGCACCGATCTGGAAGGTGTTCAACGTCCAGGCCGACGGCACGCTCGACGCAGGAAAGACCTTCTTCGACGGCACCAAGCTCTTCAAGGAGAGGAAGAAGGGGCTGCCTGACGGACTCAAGGTCGACTCGCAGGGCAACATCTTCGCGACCGGCCCGGGTGGCGTCCTCGTGATCGCCGCCGATGGCACCCACCTGGGGACGATCCTCACCGGTCAGGCGACTGCCAACTGTGGCTTCGGCGACGACGGCAAGACCCTCTACATGACGGCCGATTCGCACCTCTGCCGCATCAAGCTCTCGACCACCGGCCCGCTTCCGGGCCCCTGATGCCCCCCTCGGCGCCCGAGTGATCAATCCGCGGCGGACTCCCACGCGAAGAGCCTGACCCGGTTGCCATCGGGATCGCGTGTGACGATCTCTGAGAAACCTTCATGCCCCGGTGGCGGCTCATGCAGCTCGGCCCCGGCCGAGCGGAGCCGGTCGCGGCAGCCAGACAGATCGGCCACCTCGAAGCCCATGCTCCAACGCGTGCTCGCCGGGGCCGCCTCCGGACGGTCGAGGATCGCCAGCCTCGCAGACCCCGCCTGGAGGAGGGCGTAGCCGTCGTCAACGGCGCGGATCAGCACCCGCAGGCCGAGAACATTCCGGTACCACTCGACAAGCTCCCGCCAGCGTGACGAGCGCAGCTCGATCGAGAAAAGGTCGGGGGGCGTTGGATGGGACGGCACGGTTGCTGGCATCCCTCGACGGGAAAGGCGACTGGGAACGACCCGGGTTGTACCCCGGGAAATCGCCGTCGGTACAGCTCGCCACCGCTCGGCTTTTGCGGGTGTCAGCGGGAGAAAAGGGCGGGGATGGGTTGTTCCAGCGACAGGCAGCAGCCAATCCCCGTGGAAATCCCCAACTTCCCCGGCCACGACTGCTCTTCTCGATTTTCCGGACAAACCGGACAATTCCCCGTTCCACCCGCCCACCTTCCACCCGGTCGAGCATGTCAGCAGTGCCCCCCGCTCCATCTTCCGATGATCGATCCTCCGGCCCGGCAGCATCGGGCAGTGGCGGCAGCGGCATCGCCGCCGGCCTCGAAAAAGCCCGTCGCGACAAGCTCCGCAAACTCGCCGACATGGGCATCGACCCGTGGGGGAGCCGGTTCGACGGGGCTGCGCCGATCGCGGTGGTGCGATCGCAGGGAGAGCCTCTGAGGCGTCCGGAAGGGGAACCACCCGCCGAGGATGGGCCCACCGTGCGCGTCGCCGGGCGGATCATGCTGCTGCGCAGCGCCGGCAGTCTCGTCTTCATCTCGCTCGCCGATCGCTCCGAGCGGATCCAGATCATGCTCGGCAAGAAGCAGGTGGGCCCCGAGGCGTGGAAGGTGGTCGATTGCCTCGATCTCGGCGACCTGATCGGCATCGACGGCCGGCTCGGGTATTCGAAGACGGGCGAATTGACCATCTTCGCCTCGGCAATCACGTTCCTCACGAAGTCGATCGAGACGCCGCCGGACAAGTTCCATGGCCTCGTCGACACCGAGCTCAAGCAGCGAATGCGGTACGTCGATCTGATCCACGGCGAGGGGGTGCGTGAGCGATTCATCGCCCGAAGCCGGATCGTCGCCTCCATTCGCCAGACGCTCTTTGACCGCGGCTACCTTGAGATCGAGGGGCCGACACTCCAGGACGCCGCCGGCGGGGCCGCCGCCCGCCCCTTCAAGACCCATCACAACGCCCTCGACATGCCGCTGGTGCTGCGGATCGCGCTCGAGCTGCATCTCAAGCGACTCCTCGTCGGCGGCATGGAGCGAGTCTTCGAACTGGGGCGCGTGTACCGCAACGAAGGAGTGAGCCCGCGGCACAACCCCGAGTTCACGATGCTTGAGGCCTATGAGGCCTACGGCGACTATGTCTCGATGATGGACCTCACCGAGGCGATCATCCGCGATGCGGCCAGGGCGGCCGGCACGCCCGGCATCGTCCACTGGATGGGGCACGACATCGATCTCACCAAGCCGTTCCGCCGGGCGAGGTACGACGATCTTGTCCGCGAGGTCGTCGGCTGTGATCCCGCCGATCCGGCGAGCGTCGTCGCGGCGGCCGCACAGCATGGCATCGAGACGGCCGGTCGCCACCCCGATGTCGTCAAGAGCGACCTCTTCGAAGCCACCTGCGAATCGACCCTCTCGGCACCGACATTCGTCATCGACTATCCGGCCGCGATCTGCCCCCTCACCAAGCGGAAGGCCGGGCAGCCCCAGGTCGCCGAGCGGTTCGAGCTCTACGTCGCCGGGATGGAACTGGCCAACGCCTACACCGAGCTCAATGACCCCGATCTCCAGGAGGAGCTCTTCCGCACGCAACTCGCCGGGCTCGCCGCCGAGGAATCGATGGCCCGCATGGACACCGACTTCATCCGCGCCCTCCGTCACGGCATGCCGCCCGCGGGAGGCCTGGGAATCGGCATCGACCGACTGGTGATGCTCCTCACGCAGTCGGCATCGATCCGCGACGTGATCCTCTTCCCCATCCACCGCCCGCAGGCCGAGGACTGACGCCTTGTACACGCTCCTCCTCTGCTGGCGCTACCTGCGCACCCGTTGGATCGCTCTGGCGAGCGTCATCAGCGTGACCCTGGGGGTGGCGACGATGATCGTCGTCAACGCCGTCATGGCCGGGTTTGCCCACGAGATGCAGTCGCGGATCCACGGGATCCTCTCCGATCTGGTCTTCGAGAGCCACTCGCTCTCCGGCTTCCAGGATCCCGCCTGGCACATGGAGGAGATCCGTCGCGCCGGCGGGGACGACATCGAGGGAATGACACCCACGGCGGCAGTGCCGGCGATGCTCAACTTCCAGGTCAGGGGCCAGTGGGTCACCAGGCAGATCATGCTCATCGGCATCGACGAGAAGACCCACGCGCAGGTGAGCGATTTTGGCCGCTACCTCCAGCACCCGGACAACCGCCGGCAGTTGTCGTTCGACCTCCGCGATGGCGGCTACGACACGATCGACAGCCAGACTGACGGGCAGCAGGTGGCAACGCGGCCAGCCCTCGAGGGAGCCGGCTGGCCCCACCGGCGGATGCGGGTGGAGCGGGAGCGTGCCTGGCGGCAGCGTCAGGCCGAACTCCAGGCCGGGGAACAGGCGGGCGGGGTCGACCCCCGTGGCAGCGGGCCGGTGCGACCGGTGGATCATCAGGTCGATGCCGTGCTCGCGGCGACATCGCCCGCCGTGACCGCCGATGGAGATGCCAACACCGCCCCCCCCGGTGAACTCCCCCCCACGGCACCGGTCGATCCCTTCCGGGCGGCCAAACCGGAAGAAGGCCGCTCCTTCGACCCGGCCAAGGAGCAGTTCACGGGGATCGTTCCCGGCATCGGGTTGGCGAGCTTCCGTGATTCCGAAGGAATCGATCGTTTTCTCGTCCTTCCCGGCGACGACGTGAAGATCACCTTCCCAACCGCTGCCACGCCCCCCAAGGCAGTCACCGACACCTACACCGTCGTCGATTTCTACGAGAGCAAGATGAGCGAATACGACTCGAACTTCGTGTTCGTGCCGATCGAACAGCTCGAGAAGGCACGGGGGATGATCGACCCGCAGACGGGTCTGGCGAGCGTGAACTCGATCCAGATCAAGCTCCGCCCAGGCGCCGATCTGGAGGAGGTCCGCGACCGGCTGCGGGAATCCTTCCCCGCCGACATGTATGCCGTCTCGTCATGGAAGGACAAACAGGGCCCGCTTCTCTCGGCAGTCGACATGGAAATGGCCGTCCTCAACATCCTCCTGTTCATGATCGTCGCCGTGGCGGGCTTCGGGATCCTCGCGATCTTCTTCATGATCGTCGTCGAAAAGACCCGCGACATCGGGATCCTCAAATCGCTCGGGGCGAGTTCCTCGGGCGTGGCCGGGATCTTCCTCGGCTACGGCCTGTTCCTCGGCCTCGTCGGCGCCGGGGCCGGCCTCGCCCTCGGCCTCGGGATCACCTGGAACATCAACCGCATCCGCGTCCTTGTCGAGTGGTGCACGGGGGAGCGGGTCTTCGATCCCTCGATCTACTACTTCTTCCGCATCCCCACGATCGTCGATCCATGGACGATCGCCTGGATCATCGCTGGTGCCGTGGGGATCGCGGTGGCGGCGAGCGTGCTGCCGGCCCTGCGGGCTGCCCGCCTGCACCCCGTGGAGGCGTTGCGGCATGATTGACACCAATCGGGAGATCGATCCCTCCGGAACCCCGCTCCTCCAGGTGCGCAGCGTCCGCAAGGCCTACCGCTCCGGCGGCGGCATGCTCGAGGTGCTCCGCGGCGTCGATTTCGAGGTCGAACCGGCCGGCTTCGTGTCGGTGATCGGCCAGAGCGGATCGGGGAAGAGCACGCTCCTCCACCTCATGGGCCTCCTCGATGCCCCCGACTCGGGGGAGGTGCACCTCGCCGGCACCCGCATCGACAACCTCCCGACCGCCCGCCGCGACCGGCTGCGCAACACTGACATCGGCATGGTCTTCCAGGCCTATCACCTCCTTCCCGAGCTCTCCGCTCTGGAGAACGTGCTCAGCCCGCTCCTGGTCCGCTTCTCGATCGCCGACTGGTTCCGCCACAAGGCCGACGCCCGGCGGCGGGCCGAGTCGCTCCTCGAGCGGTTCGGCCTCGGGGGGAGATTGCACCACAAGCCGCGCCAGCTGTCCGGCGGCGAGATGCAGCGGGTGGCGATCGCCAGGGCCCTCGTCGGCCAGCCGCGACTGCTCCTCGCGGACGAACCGACCGGCAACCTCGACGAGGCCAGCGGCGCTGGAATCCTCGAGGCGCTCTGCGAGTTGAACCGCTCGGATGGGCTTTCTATAGTGCTCGTCACGCATGATCAGTCGATCGCGAGGAGGGCCGACCGGATCGTGCGTCTCGTGGCCGGACGCGTCGAGAACGTCTGAACGCGGCGGCCCGGATGGAACGGGGTCGCCCCCCTGCTGCTCCCACTCTCCACTCTCCCCGCCGCCGGAAAAGGTCCCCAGGAAGGTGTCCGCCATGTCCCGCATCGTGTTCATGAACGACCGTCTCGTGCCCGAGGCGGAGGCGCGGGTCAGCGTCTTCGACCATGGCCTGCTCTATGGCGACGGTGTCTTCGAGGGGATGCGGAGCTACTCCGGCCGGGTGTTCCGCATGGAGGCCCACCTCGACCGGCTGTGGGACAGCGCCCGGGCGATCGCGCTCGAGATCCCGATGACGAAGGAGGCGGTCGCCAAGGCCGTCGATGACACCCTCGCCGCCAACAAGCTCCCCGACGGCTATGTCCGCCTCATCGTCACACGCGGCGCGGGGACGCTCGGCCTCGATCCGAACCGCACCTCGCATCCGCAGGTGATCGTGATCGCCGACATGATCAGCCTCTACCCGCGCGAGCTCTACGACCGCGGCTTGCGGATCGTGACCGCGGCCACGCAGCGATCGCATCCGGCCACGCTGTCGCCGCGGATCAAGTCGCTCAATTACCTCAACAACATCATGGCCAAGCTCGAGGGGCTTCAGGCCGGATGCGTCGAGGCGCTGATGCTCAACCACAAGGGGGAGGTCGCCGAGTGCACGGCCGACAACGTCTTCGCCGTGCGCAAGGGCGTCGTCCTCACCCCTCCCCCCGACGCCGGGATCCTCGAGGGGATCACGCGCGGCGCCGTCATGGACCTGGCTCACTCCGCCGGAATCCCCTGCCGCGAGGCGACGCTCACCCGCCACGACCTCTACACCGCCGAAGAGGTGTTCATCACGGGGACCGCCGCCGAGGTGGTGCCGGTCGTGGAGATCGACGGTCGGAAGATCGGTGCCGGCGTTCCCGGGCCGGTGACGAAGCGGCTCGCCGCCGACTTCCACACCCATGTCCGCGGCGGCTGATCGCCCGACCGATCAGCGGAACGCGCCGGTCGCCGATTCCCCGCCGAGGAGATGCTCTCGGACGAACATCACCGTGGCATAGAACTGGAAATCCATGTTCGGCTTCTTGCGGAAGCCGTGCCCTTCGTCCTTGGCGTTGAGGAACCAGACCGGGCCGCCGTTCCCGCGAACCTTCGCCACCATCTGCTCCGCTTCGCTGGCCGGCACGCGCGGGTCGTTGGCCCCCTGGACGACGAACAGCGGCTTCGTGATCCGCCCGGCGTTGTTGAGCGGGGCGATCCGCTCGAAGAACTCGGCCACCTCCGGAACACGCTCGTCGCCGTATTCCACGCGGCGCAGATCGCGCCGGTAGCTTTCGGTGTTCTTGAGAAACGTCGCGAAGTGGGAGATGCCGACGACATCGAGCGCGCAGCGGATCCGTTTGTCGTAGGTGGTCGCACAGGCGAGCGTCATGAAGCCGCCGTAGCTTCCGCCGGTGACCATGACACGGTCGGGGTCGAGATCGGGCCGGGTGGCGATCCAGTCGAGGAGCGCCCCGATGTCGCGGACCGAATCCTCGCGCTTCAGGCCGTTGTCGAGCTTCACGAACGTCTTCCCGTAGCCCGTCGAGCCGCGGACGTTGGGAAAAATGAGAGCCACGCCGAGTTCGCTCATGAAGAAGTTGTTGCGTGCCTGGAAGATCGGACGCGACTGCCCCTCGGGGCCGCCGTGGATGTTGATGATCACCGGCCGCCTTCCGGTGAACCGGGGAGCCGCGGGATAGAGAAAGCCGCGGATCTTGAGGCCGTCGAAGCTCGAAAAGTCGATCGCCTGCGGCTCGACAAGCGTGTCTGCCACGAGCCCACCGAGTTCGCTTTCGGTCCAGCGGACAGCCGGCCCCCCCTCGACCGCATCCCAGACGTAGACGTCGGAAGTGGAGCGGGCCGAGCCGACCGAGAACGCCAGATGGTGGCCGTCGGAATGCCACTGCCCCCCCGCGATCACGCCATCCGGAAGGCCGGCGACGGGACGGTGCTCCCCGGTGGCGGTGTCGAGCACACGGGCCCGCGACACGCCGGCTTCGTTGGTGACGAAGCAGAGCCACTTTCCATCGTCCGAGAGATCGAAGTCCTCGACCTCCCAGGGGATGTCGGCAGCCATGACCTCAATTCCTCCGCTGGCGGGCGTCCATCGCACGAGCCGGGCGAATTCCGAGTCC
>CANGIH010000070.1 GCA_947453875.1 Planctomycetaceae bacterium
CCTCGACGGATCAGGTCTTCCGACGCGTTTTCTCGCGATCGCCTGGCTGGTGCTGGTGGGAGTCGGTGTCCTTGGTCGGCTTTGGCAACCGGCCTATGGCGTCTCCCCGCTGGTGGGCATCGCCCTCTGCGCCGGGGCCCTGTTTCCCAGCACGCTGGTCGCGGCCACCGTGCCAGTGGCCGCCCTTGCCGCGAGCAACCTGACCCTTCCCGGCGGGGGCAGCTACGGAAGCTGGGCGATGGCAGCGATTGTCTACGGCGCATTCGGCTGGCCTGTCCTGATGGGTGGATTCGTCCGCAAGCACCGTCTCCTGGGGGCTGTCGGAGGGGCACTTGCCGGGTCGCTCGCCTTCTTTGTGATCACAAATGCGGCCCACTGGTGGCTGACAACCGACTATCCCCACTCCGCCTCCGGTCTGGCTGAGTGCTTCGTCGCGGCGCTCCCCTTTTACCGTTGGATGCCGGTCGGGGACCTCGTCTGGTCGGTCGCCCTCTCGGCCTGCCTGATGGCGATTCCGGCGGTTGCGAAGCGACTCGAGGGGGCCAGAATCTCCTGATTGGGCTGGAGCGGGGATGGTCGGTCATCCCTCCCCTTGGCCGAGAAGAGCGTGCAAAACCCCGTTGGGCCCGTTCTCTGACGAGGGTTCTTGACTGGCTGGCAAACCGCCGCAGAATGGCCCTAGGAGCTGGGTTGGTCCTGCCCGGCCGGTCCTTGCCGGCACCATTGCAGGGTTTGGGGCAGGGTTTGGGCAGCGATTGTTGGATTTGAGTGTTCGTACCGCTGCGGGAATGGCGGAATTGGCAGACGCGCCAGGTTGAGGGCCTGGTGGTAGTAATACCGTGCAGGTTCAAGTCCTGTTTCCCGCATTGAAACTCCTCGCCTGACTCCTTCTTTTCCCGCCCGCACCCTCGCGGGCGTCCCCTCGGGGCCGGCTCCGTTTCGTCGGCCAAGAATCCCCTCCAGCCGAGCGCCGCCGATGACCGCCGATTCATCCCCCACCCCCGATTCCTCACTTCCTTCGGATCCCGTTGCTGCCACGCCAACGCAACCCGCAGTCGATGCACCGCGCGAAGGAGCGGCAGGAGACGGGTCCTCAAGTGACGATGCCGAGGGGGGCGGGGAGCGGCGACGGATTCCGATCGGCACACAACGGCCGGGCGTCCGCCCGCCGAAACTCCCGCCGCGGCACCAATATGTCGCCTCGGCCACATCCTCCGTGCTCGGCGACATGCCAGCGGCTGGTCCGGTCCGTCCCGCAGGGCCCCAGGCGTCCACTCCGCCGGCGCCCGCTGCCGCAACCGGTCCCGTGGTCACTGCTGCCGATATCGAGGCTCGGGCTGCCGCGGCTGGTGGGCCGGCCCCGCAGGGGGGCTCACCGGGTGGCCGTGAGGGCCGTGGTGGCGAACGTGGCCGTGGTGGCGAGGGGGGGCCGGGAGGCCGTGCCCCGCGCGAGCGGCGCGGCGACCGGGCGCCGAAATCTGCATTTACCGACGTGATACCGCCGTCGAAGCGGGTGGCCGTGCCGAATCTGCGTGCCGGACTCGAGGACGATCTCGAGGAGGATTTCCAGGCGGCGCTCGAGGGGATCGAGGTCGACACGATCCTCGCAAGCGCGGCTCCCGCGAAGGCCGCCGCCACGCTCGAGCCAGGCGCACGTGTCACGGGGACGGTGGTCTCGGTCGGCCCAGACACCGCATTCATCGACCTTGGCGGACGCCGTCAGGGCGCCCTCAAGCTGATCGGCCTCGAAGGCAATCCCGAGATCGGCCAGACCCTCGATCTCTCCGTCGGGACCTTCAACGAGGAGGATGGCCTCTATGACGTCGGCCCGGCCAACCGTGCGATCGCGGTCGAGGACTGGTCACAGCTCGAAGCTGGGATGATCGTCGCTGCCAAGATCACCGCCGCCAACAAGGGGGGCGTCGAGTGCGATGTCGCCGGTCTTCGTGGCTTCATGCCGGCAAGCCTGGTGAGCAACTGGCGGATCGAGAATCTCGAGGAGATGGTGGGGCAGACGGTCGAGGCGCTCGTCACCGAGATCGTGCCGGCCGCCCGTCGCCTCGTGCTCTCGCGTCGTGCCGTCCTCGAACGTCAGGCGGCCGATGCCCGCACGAAGATGCTCGAGACCCTCGAAATTGGCGACCTGCTCGACGGCATCGTCCGCTCGGTGCGTGACTTCGGCGCGTTCGTCGACATCGGCAACGGAGTCGACGGCCTCGTGCATGTCAGCCAGATGTCGTGGGATCGGGTGAAGACCCCCACGGAGGTGCTCGAGGTCGGGCAGAAGGTGCGTGTGGCGGTGAAGAACGTGGACCGGCAGACCGGCAAGATCGGCCTCTCGATCCGCGATACCGTGGAGAGTCCCTGGAAGAACGCCGCCGAGAAATACCATATCGGTGCCGCGGTTCGTGGCATCGTCAGTCGAATCGCGCAGTTCGGTGCGTTTGTGAAGCTTGAGCCGGGTGTCGAGGGGCTCGTCCACGTCTCAGAACTCGCCCACCGTCATGTTCACAGCGTATCGAGCGTCGTCCGCGAAGGCGAGGCGGTGGAGTGCAAGGTGATCACCTGCGACCCCGAAGAGCAGCGGATTTCGCTTTCGATCAAGGCCCTCGCCACCCCTCCGGCCCCGCCGGCAGGGAAGGCCGGCCCGGCTGCGGAGCCGGAGGAACCCGAGGTCGAGGAGGCCCCTCTGCCGCCGGTGAAGAAGTCGAACACGCCGCTCAAGGGGGGCCTCGGCCGCCAGTCAGACGGCGCGAAGTTCGGCCTCAAGTGGTGAGCTTGGCGGCTACCCGAAGATCCCCTCGATCGGCCGCCCCCCCGCGGTAAGCGTGGTGGGCCGGCCGTCGGGCATCGTCAGCACCGTGTCGGGATCGATGCCGAGCGTCTTGTAGATCGTCGCGGCGAGATCCTCCGGCGACGTCGGGTGTTCGATTGGATACTCCCCGTTCTTGTCCGAGGCACCCCAGGTAGTGCCACCGCGGACGCCGGCGCCGGCGATCACCGCCGGGAAGAGGGTGCTCCAGTGATTGCGCCCCCAGTCCTTCGTCGGCTTCGCCGTCCGCCCCATCTCGCCGAGGGCCACGACGAGCGTCTCTGCAAGAAGACCACGATGGTCGAGATCGACGAGCAGTGCCGAAAGCGCCTCGTCGAACGTGGGCAGCAGACGGTTCTTGACGTCAGTGGAGTGGACGTGGGAATCCCAGCCATAGCCGTCGCAGCAGTCATAGTGGACCGTCACGAACCGCGTGCCCGCCTCGACGAGACGCCTGGCCATCAGGCAGGCCTGGCCAAAGAGATGTCGGCCGTAGGCATCGCGGAGCGTCGTCGGCTCGCGTTCCAGATCGAGGGCGTCGCGTGTCCGCGAGCTCGTGACGAGGCCGAGGGCGCGCTGGCGGAGGCGGTCGATTTCGAGTGATCGGGATCGATCGACGATCCGCCGCTGGCTGTCAAACGATTCGAGCAAGCCGGCCCGGCGGCGGATCCTCTCGATGTCGTCGGGAGTGACCGGATCAAGCCCCTCGATCCGGCAACGGAGTTCGCCGTCGCTGCAATCGCGCCAGTAGGGGTTGTCGGCGAGATCCTTCCTGTCGATGCGGGTGGTGAGCGGGTTGACCGACGATCCGAGCCAGCCGCCATATTCCCCCGGGCGGACATACTGCCCATTCTCCTGGAGCCGGCCAAGCCGGTTGGGAACGACGGCGTAGGCGGGGAGATCGCGGGCCACGCCCCGGGCCCTCTTCTGTTCCAGGTGCTCCACCACCGAGCCCATGGATGGCCAGTCCTGCGGGGTGGCACTGAAGCCGCCCCCCACCGGGATCTGCCAGCGGTGGCCGGTCTGGATGTAATGGCCACCGCCGCTGTGGTCATTGAAGTCGTGTGTCATCGAGCGGATGACGCAGTAGCGGTCGGAAATATCGGCGAGCTTGGGGAGATGCTCGCAGATCCGCAAGCCCGGCGTCCGGCAGCCGATCGGGCTCATCGGCCCGCGGATGTCCGCCGGGCTGTCCGGCTTCATGTCGAAGGTTTCGTACTGGCTCGGGCCACCGAAGAGGAACAGGAAGATCACCGACTTCGCCCGGGCGTGGCCTCCCACCACACCCGCTTCCTCCGCGGCAAGGAGCGTTGGAAGCGAGAGACCGAGCAGCCCCGCCCCTCCGGCCTGGAGCATCGCGCGGCAGCCAGCCCGTCGCGACATCGGTCCACGCGACCTGAGAATGTCGAGCATGGCAGGCGCTCCCCGGCTCCAGCGTGGGACAACGACGGGGGGAGCGTCGCTGGCCCCCCTCCGGACGGTGCAAGTATAGTGCCCGCCCTGCGGCGCAGCAGGAGCGATCGATTCCCGGCGATTGCCACCGGGAGTGGCCGCGGTCAGGGCGTCGCCGACACCGCTTCTCCACCGGCGATGGTGCACATCGCAGCCGCGGGCTGCCTGCACTGCCGGAAGCAGCAACCCCACGAGGGTTCCGATGATGGCGATGACGACGAGGAGTTCCACCAGCGTGAACCCTGCCCGCCTCTTCCCCCCCCGACCCGAATCGCTTGGTGCCTCACGATGGGCCTCCAATAAGTTTTTGATTCATCAAAAACTTTATTTCGAAGCGCCAAAAAAGCAAGAAAGAGCTTTTACACGGTTTCGATCAGGCCAGCAGCGCCGTCACCACCTCCCCATGGACATCGGTGAGCCGGTAATCCCGGCCCTGGAAGCGGAAGGTGAGTCGCTTGTGGTCGTAGCCGAGGCAATGGAGGATCGTGGCGTTCATGTCATGGACATGGACGGGATCACGGACGACGTTGTAGCCGTAGTCGTCGGTCTCCCCATGGACGGTGCCTGGTCGGATGCCCCCACCCGCCATCCAGATCGAATAGCAACGGCCATGATGGTCGCGGCCGTAATCGTCCTGGAGCCCGCCCTGACCGTAGACGGTGCGGCCAAACTCCCCCCCCCAGACAACGAGCGTGTCGTCGAGCATTCCCCGGGCCTCGAGATCGGCGAGCAGCGCCGCCTGCGGCTGATCGATGTCCTTGGACTGTTTGGGAATGTTGGTCGGAAGTCCACCGTGCTGATCCCAGCCGCGGTGGTAAAGCTGCACGCAGCGCACGCCCCGTTCGAGCAGACGCCTGGCGAGGAGGCAATTGGCGGCAAACGTTCCCGGCTTCCGCGCGTCGTCGCCGTAGGCCTCGAAGGTCTTCTCCGATTCCCCCGACACGTCGGTCAGTTCGGGCACCGAAGCCTGCATCCCGAAGGCCATCTCGTACTGGGCGATCCGGGTGGCAATCTCCGGGTCGCCCGTCAGATGCAGTTGCCGGTCGTTGAGCGCGGCCAGGCCATCGAGCATGGCACGACGCAAACGCCTGTCGACGCCGGGGGGATCGGAAAGGAAGAGGACCGGATCGCCGGCGCTGCGGAGCTTCACCCCCTGATGGCTCGACGGGAGAAACCCCGCTCCCCAGAGCCGCTCGAGGAGCCCCTGATTGGCATCCTTGCCGGTGCCGTGCGAGATCAGCACGACGAAGGCGGGGAGGTTCTCCGATTCGCTCCCCAGCCCGTACGACAACCAGGCCCCCAGCGACGGCCTGCCCGGCTGCTGCGAGCCGGTCTGCACGAACGTGATCGCCGGGTCGTGGTTGATCGCCTCGGTATGCATCGAACGCACGAGGCAGATCCGGTCGATCTGCTTCGCGGTGTGCGGCAGGAGTTCACCGATCCAGGTCCCGTTCGCACCGGCCTGGGAAAAGCCGAACTTCGGTGCGATCACCGGAAAACTCTTCTGGCCGCTGGTCATCCCGGTGAGCCGCTGCCCCTGGCGGATCGAGTCGGGGAGTTCCTGACCGTGGAATTCCTTGAGGCGCGGCTTATGGTCGAGGAGTTCGAGGTGCGAAGGGCCCCCGGACTGAAAAAGATAGACCACCCGTTTCGCCCTCGGCGCGAAATGGGGGGGGCACGCCCCGCCAGCTTCCGCCGGTGCCGCCAGTCCGTCGCGCGCAAGCAGGCCCGCGAGAGCGGCAGTGCCGACGCACGAGGCACTGCCCCCGAGGAGTGTGCGGCGGTTGATCGCCTGAGCGAAAGCGTGGATTGAATTCATGGCCGGCAGTCCGCTCGAGGAAGGGTGTTGACCATCAAGTGCCCGGTCAAGGTTTGGAGATCGTCTCGTCGAGGTTGAGGACGAGGCTCGCGACCATCGTCCAGGCGGCGAGTTCCACCCGATCGACCCCGTCCGCCGGCGCCATCCCCCCCGCGGCGAGGAACGTTTCCGCAGCGGTCGGTTCGGCGGCGAACCGCTCCCGAGCTGCAGCGAGCACACGCCCCACCACCGCCCGCTCATCGTCCGACGGGGCCCGAGCGAGCGCCCGCAGCCAGATGCGGCCGATCCTCGCCTCGTCATCCACAGACTCCCCGAGCAGGCCCGCAGCCAGGGCCCGCGACGCCTCGACATACGTGGGGTCGTTCATCAGCACGAGCGCCTGGAGCGGGGTGTTGGTGCGGCTGCGGCGGGCAACACACGTCTCGCGATCGGGGGCGTCGAAGGTCGTCATCCCCGGCGGGGGGCAGGTGCGTTTCCAAAAGGTGTAGAGGCTGCGGCGATGGGCCCCCTCGCCCGTGTCCGGCACATACGAGTCGCGGCGCTCCACCGACACGTCCTCCCACAGCCCCGCCGGCTGCCAGGGCTTCACGCTCGGCCCACCGACACGCTCCGCCAGGAGGCCGCTGACAAACAGCGCGTTGTCGCGCACCATCTCCGCCGGCAGTCGGCCACGCGGCCCTCGTGCCAGCAGGCGGTTGTGCGGGTCGTGTGCGACCCGGGCAGGGGTCGCGTGCGACGATTGGCGATAGGTCGCGGAGAGGACGATCTCGCGAAGCATGCTGCGGACATCCCACTTCCGTCCGATCAATTCCATCGCCAGCCAGTCGAGCAGATCCTGATGACTCGGCAGTGCCCCCTGGATCCCGAAATCCTCGACCGTCTCCACGATGCCGGTCCCGAAGAGCATCTCCCACCAGCGATTCATCGCGACCCGAGCCGTGAGGGGATGCGTGGGATCGGTGAGCCAGCGGGCGAGGGCCAGCCGGTCCCCCCCCTCGCCAGGAAGCCCTGCCACCAATCCGGGCACCCCCGGTAGCACCACGTCGGCCGGTTGGTCGTAGCGACCACGGACGAGGATCCTCGTCTCACGGCGCGGTGTCATCTCCCCCATCACCATCGTCACCGGCACCTGACCGGCAAGCTCGGTGAGTTTCACTGGAATCCCCGCCGCCTCCTCACGCCACTCCCTTGAAGGGGCATCGACCCTGTCGAGAAAATGCCCGCGGAGTCGCGCTGCCTGCTCGGGTGTGCGTGCCCCCCGTGCCACTGCCACAAGCGCGGCGAGCGTCGCCTGGGTCTCGCCGGCGGCAAGCAGGGCCACCTCATCCTCCGGCAGCATGCAACCGTAGAGTCTGACGTCGTCAATGCGACCGCGGAACGGCGCGCTCTCGCTGCGCCGCCCGACATGGAACGGCTTCGATGTGGCGATCGATCCATCGACGGTGTTGTCGGTCGTGGCGATCACCTCGCGGGGTTTCCCGTCGACGAACACCTTCATGCCGGCGGCCCGCCGCGAGCCGTCGAACGTGACCGCGACATGGTGCCAGGCATCGAGCGTGATCGGCTCCTTCGTGATCACCTTGAACGCCCGGTCGGGCCACTGGTGGACGACATGGCTGGCCACCTTGCCCCCTTCGAGGATCAGGTCGTAGCCACGGAACGCCCCGGCTTCATCCATCTTGGAGAGGACGGTGCTCGCCTCGGCGCTGTTGGGATAGACCCATGCCGAGATCGAGAACGGGCGATCGGCCTCGAAGACGCCTGTCTCGCCGGCGGCAAGATGGGTCTGGCCGTCGAATTCGAGCGCCCCGCCGAGCCGGCCGGCCGCGGTGGCAAATCTGCCGATGACCCCTGCCGCGGCGCCGTCCGCCAGGCCACTTGCCACATTCGGCCCCATCTGGTCATCGAGCGGAAACCAGGCGACGAGTCCGGGGGGATCGGCTTTCGCAAGCGCCCCCGGGTCGAGCGTTGCCTCCCACGCCATCTGCTCCGCATCGACCTTCCCGGCACGGTCGGCAAGCAGCGCGGCGAGTTCGTCGCGACGCGACTCCAATCGCCGCCTCTCGGCCACTTGGGCGGGCGAAGGGACCTCGAGGAGCGGCTCCGCCATCCGCCCCTGGCTGTAGCCCACGACCTTGTCGGGCACATTGTCGAAGAAGGCGGCGAAGCGGTAGTAATCGCGTTGAGTGATGGGGTCGTACTTGTGGTCGTGGCAGCGGGCACACTGGAGGGAGAGTCCGAGGAATGCCGTCGCCGTCGAGTGGACCCGATCGGCGACATACTCCACCCGGTATTCCTCCTCGATGATCCCCCCCTCGGTTGTGAGGACGTGGTTACGGTTGAATCCGGTCGCCACCCTCTGCTGCACCGTGGCCTCGGGGAGGAGGTCGCCGGCGATCTGTTCGGTGACGAAGCGGTTGAACGGGAGATTGTCGGCGAAGGCGCGGATCACCCAATCGCGCCACGGCCAGAGCGTCCGCACCTCGTCGTTGTTGTAGCCGTTGGTATCGGCATAGCGAGCGACGTCGAGCCACTGCATCGCCATCCGCTCCGCGTGACGCGGCGAGGCGAGAAGCCGGTCGACGACCGTCTCATGGGCGGTGAGACTGTCGTCGGCGAGAAAGGCGGCAACCTCGTCGGGCGTCGGCGGCAGTCCCGTGAGGTCGAGCGACACGCGTCGCAGCCATGTCGCCCGGTCAGCCTCCGGCGAGGGCTCGAGGCCCTCCGTTTCCAGGCCGGCGAGGACGAAGCGGTCGAGGTCGCTCCGCGGCCAGTCATGACGTCGGACGGGGGGAGGGACCGGGTGTCGCGGCGACTCGAAGGCCCAGTGGCCGGCGTACGGGGCGCCGGCGGCGATCCAGCGGGCGAGGATCCCCTTTTGGGAATCGGAGAGTGGTTTGTCGAAGGAGTCGGGGGGCATCCGCGCGTTGCCGGCCGCGTCGATCCGGGCGAGCAATTCACTCGCTGCAGCATCCCCGGCGACGATCGCCGGCCGCGTCCCCGGCCGCTCGGCGACGGCCGATTCCCGGTCATCGAGCCGCAGGCCCGCCTCGCGGGTTTGCTCGTCCGGCCCGTGGCAATTCCAGCAGTGGGTGGCGAGGATCGGCCGGACGTCGCGGTTGAAATCGGGGACCGGCTCGGCCGCCCCGGTCCCCGCGAAGGGGGCATGCATCAGGCAG
>CANGIH010000071.1 GCA_947453875.1 Planctomycetaceae bacterium
GCGGCCACCTGGAGCTGGCCGCCGGTCACGCGCACGTCGGGGCGCACCTGCAATCCTCCCGTCACACTCCGCGCCGCCGCGGCCAAATCGACGTCGGCAGCCAGCGCGAAGTCGTCTCCGATGAGCGTCTCGGCCCACTCCCACCAGGTGCCCTGCGGCAGGCCGAGCCGTCCCGATGCCTCGGCCCGGAAGAGCGGAGACTGGAGCCGGAAATCGCGGAGCATGACGGTCGATCCGTCGATCGAAAGATCGATCGGCGCCTCGCACCGCTCGAGACTGACAAGCGGCAAGAGCGTGTCGGCCCGGCACAGGCTCAGCTGGCTCCCCGTGATCGTGCCGGCGACGCGCAGTCCCTCCGTGGCGGATGGCGCCTGCGGAAGTTGGATGTCGAGGCGGACATCGGCGACACCGTCGAGCACGCGCGGAACGTCAAACCGCGTGGCGAGGAGCCGCGACAGATCGAGCGGCAGCCGGTTGCCGGCCACCGCCAGGGTCCGCGGCGATCCGCTGCCGGTGTCGGCCGGCGAGGAGACCGACCAACCACCGGCGCGCGCCAGGGTGGTCGTGGCCCCGGTGACGATCGTGGTCCTGTCGAGTCGCACCGGAGGCGGTGGTGCGGAGGAGGGGCTCGGGGCGGAGCCCGGCGGCGGCGCGAACGCGGCGGCGAGGTCGCGCTGTGGAGTGCCGGTGTGAATCACCCGGCCGGCGATCGTCCAGCCGGCGAGCGTGGCCCCGGGGCGAAGGCTCCCGGCGGCGACCAATTCGGTGATCCGCCAGGCATCACGGCGCTCCTCGTCGACCAGCTCGACGGTGGCATCGACGATCTCCAACTCCAGCGACGGCGCCGCGGCGGCCCGTGCCGTCTCGGCAATCCACGGGGCGACGACATCCTCGAGCCCGCTCCCTCCGCGGCGCACCTCGACCAGCGCCTCCCCGCCGACAAGTCGCACCGTTCCCAGATCGCCACGGTCGACCGCCAGATGGAGGAGGCCACGGTCGATCACCATCCGCCGCGCCGCCGCGACCGGCCTGCCGGAGCGGTCGGCAAGGATCACATCGCGGTAGTCGATGCCCCCGAACCAGTTCCACGAGGCGGAGCGGCTGGAGATCGCGCCGTCGATCCCGGCGAAGACACGCTGCAACGGCCAGTCGCGTGCCGGCGTGAGCACCGCCACGTTCGGCAGGAACCATGCCGCGACAAGCAGCGCCGCCAACACCACCACCCAGCGGTAGGCCCGGCGCCGCCGCGGGAGCCCGTCAGCCGCATTCGCTAGGGGATTTCGCCTCGCCATGCGGCGGAGTATAGAAGTCCACCCCCCGTTTCCCGTAGGTCATCTTTCCCCTGTGGAGGCGAGAAAAACGGCCAGTTCCTCCAGATCCCGCGGGGTGTCGAGGTCGCGGAAGCTCATCAGATCAGGATCGATGTCCCGCAACTCGGCTTCCGGCACGCGCAGCACGCTTCCCGGTCGGTCCATGCCGAGCCGCTCCACGAGCGACCGCGGATCGAGCCGGCCGGCGGCGAGATGGCCCCCGATCGGGGCCAGGATCGCCGGCCGCACCACCGACACCATCACCTGGAGATGCCCGTCCACCTCCGGCACGACCCACACGGGCGGGTCCTCTCCAGCCCATGACGCCGGCCGGCCCGCGGGGGGATCGATCCGGTCGCAGAGCATCCCGAGCAACTGCGGGCTGACAACCGGCACGTCGCACGACACCACCACCACGCCCGCCGCCTCCGGCATGAGACGGGTCACGGCGCGTAGCCCGTCTGCGATCCCCGCCAGCGGACCGCAGCCGGGCATGCTATCGCGGACGACGTCCACTCCTTCTGCCAACGCCGGCAGCACCTGGCCGGGGGCGGCGACGACGACGATCCGCTCCACGACGGCACCGACTCGCTCGCAGACCCGCTCGAGGAGCGTCCGGCCGGCGAGCACGAGCCCCGCCTTGCCGCCGGGGGGAACGATCCCGGCCGTCGCCAGCCTCGAAGAGGCGCCCCCGGCAAGGATGATTCCGCACCGCCTGCTTCGCATCGCCCGCTCCTCCACCCACGACCATGCCCCTCGCCTCCGGCCGTGCGGCGGAGAGTCCACGGAGCGAGTCTATACTTCAGGGCACTTCGAGGTCCCTCGCCGCGCCCTGTGCCACCGGAGAATACGCCATGGCCCGCCAGCTCCTCCTCGCGGCCCTTGTCTTGGGCAGTTCGATCGGCATCCTTGTGGGCCAGGAAGTGCCTCCCACTCCAGCACTCCCCCCGATCTTCAACGGCCGCGATCTCACCGGATGGAAGGCCCCCGCCGAACCCCACTGGAAGGTCGTCGATGGGATCCTCGTCGGCGAGAATGACGCCGAGAAGAAGGGCTCGATGCTCTTCACCGAGAAGTCCTACGGCGACGTGATCGTCGAAGGAGAGGTGCGCTGGCAGGGGGAGATCGACAGTGGCTTCATGCTCCGCGCGCCGGAGGTGCAGGTGCAGATCGGCGTCTCGCGCAGCCTCAAGCGTGACATGACCTGCTCTTTCTATGTCGGCAATTACCCGGAAGAGGCGCAGGCGAAACGCGCCGGGGAACTCCTCAAGCCCGGCGAATGGAACCAGATCCGCGTCCGCGCGAAGGGGGACACGTTCACCGTATGGCTCAACGGCGAGCAGGTGTCGCAGTTCGTCTCGCCGAAGTACGCCGACCCGGCCCCGATCGGCCTGCAGATCCACGGCGGGCTGGCGATGAAAGTGGAGTTCCGCGATCTGCGGGCCCTCGAGCTCGAATGACGCCCGCCACGGTCATCGTCCTGAGCGCGAGAACCAGGCGGGGATCGGCGAACGCTTGAGGAGAGAGGAGGTCCTCCGACGAACGACGAAACTTTTGCCGACCCCGCCGACGAACCTTCCGCAGGGCTGCCCCCCGACCGACCTCCCCGGACCCCTCCCCGGACCCCTCCCCGGATCCAAGCGGCGACTCGTCGCCGCGCTACGCCCCCACGAAGCGGGCGATGCGGTCGAGGCCGCGTTCGAGCTTCTCCTCGCTCGAGGCGAAGCTCATCCGCACGTTCCCCTCGGCCCCGAAGGCACTGCCGGCCACAAGGGCGACATGCTCCTTCTCCAGCAGCGCCTCGCACCAGGCGGCGCTGGTGGTCAACCCATTGGTACCGCGGGCGAGAATCGGGCTGATGTCGAAGAACGCATAGAAGGCGCCGCCGATGTCGGGGATACGGATGCCGGGGATCGCCTTGAGCCGGGCCGCGACGAGGTCACGCCGCACCTGGAAGGCGGCATTCATCTCGGCGACGCATTCCTGAGGGCCGTTGAGGGCCTCGATCGCGGCGTACTGGCTCACGCTGCAGGGGTTGCTCGTCTCCTGGCTCTGGAGATTGCCGATCGCCTTGGCGAGCGGCTCCGGACAGATCGTCCACCCGATCCGCCAGCCGGTCATCGAGTAGGTCTTGCTGACGCCGGCGACGACCACGGTCCGCTGCTCGAGGCCGGGCCGCAGCGTGGGAAACGACACCGCCTTGCGGCCGTCGAACACGAGCTGGTCGTAGATCTCGTCGGCCACGACCGAGAGATCGGCCCCGATCGCCACGTCGGCCAGGCTGCCGAGTTCCTCGGGCGAGTAGACGACGCCGGTGGGATTGCTCGGCGAGCAGAGGAGGAGCATCCGCGTGGCGGGAGTGCGCGCCGCCCGGAGCGCCTCCGGGCGGAGCTTGAAGTCGTCCTCGAGGCGTGTCGGGAGAATCACGGGACGGGCGCCGGCGAGCTTGATGAGCTCGCCATAGCTCACCCAGTAGGGGGCGGGAACGATCACCTCGTCCCCTTCGTCGAGGAGCGCCGTGAAGACGTTGTGGAGCGAGTGCTTGGCGCCGTTGGAGACGACCACCTGCGCGGGCGTCACCGCCAGGCCGCTGCGCCGCGTGTAGTCGGCGGCGACCGCCTTGCGGAGGTCGGGGATGCCCGCCGCCGGGGTGTACTTCGTGCGCCCGGCGCGAATCGCTGCCTCGGCGGCGCGGCAGATGTGCGCGGGGGTGGGAAAGTCTGGCTCGCCGACCGAAAGATCGATGACATCGACGCCGGAGGCTGCCAGCGCAGTGGCGCGGGCCGCCATCGCGAGCGTCGCCGATGGCTCGAGGGCGTGCATCCGCTGGGCGAGTGCCAGGGGAGCCTTGCGAGAGGAGGAGGAGTGATGCTCAGGGACGGACTTCGTGGTGTGGGCCATGCGGTTGCCGGGGGGATGCGGGGAGGAGGGGCCGATCGATCGCGATCGGAGTGATGTCGGGGGGGTGGGAGGCGGCTTTTGCGTGCCAACGGCGCGTCGTGCATGATAGCAGCGCGGTGGCCGTTTCCCAGCAGCAACGGTGCGCCACCATTCCCCTTTGGATCACCCCATCATGCCAGCCAAACGCCTCTCCAGCAGCCACGACTCCGGCGCCGATTCATCGAGCGCATCCGTCCCGCCGCGCGGCCGGATCGGCATGTGGCTCGTCGGCGCCAAGGGGGGCGTGGCGACGACGGTGATGACCGGACTGGCATCGCTGGCACGTGGCACGATGCCCCCCCACGGCCTGGTGACGGCGCTCGAGCCATGGTCGGAGATGGGGCTTGTCGACTTTGCAGACATCGTCGTCGGCGGCCACGACATCCGTCCGGGGAATCTCGGCGACGAGGCGCGGAGGATGTGGACCGAGAGTCGTGCGATCACCCCGGAGGTCCTCGACGCGGCGGCTAACTTCTTCCAGGCCGTCGAATCCAGGCTCCGCCCGGGCACGGTCGTGGCGGCCGGCGACAAGATCCGCGAACTGGCCGATCCGGCGCTTGTGAGCGTGGTCGAGACGCCACGGCAGGCCATCGAACGGGTGCGTGCCGACATCGAGGCCTTTGCATCGGCCGAAGGGTTGCGGCATGTCGTGGTGGTCAACGTCGCCTCCACCGAACCGCCGGCCTCCGCGCCGATTCCCGCCAGCTGGCGCGAGGTCGCCCCGCTCCTCGACCGCGCCGCCACCTGCCCGCTCCCGGCGAGCAGTCTGTATGCCGTGGCAGCTTTCGAGGCAGGGGCCTCGTACGTCAACTTCACCCCCTCGACCGGCTCGACGCCCACGGCGATACGAGAGCTGGCGATCGATCGCGGCAGCGCCCACGCGGGCTGCGACGGCAAGACGGGCGAGACGCTCCTCAAGAGCGTCCTTGCGCCGATGTTCGCGGCCCGCAATCTCGATGTGATGAGCTGGGTCGGCCATAACATCTTCGGCAACATGGATGGAAAGGTGCTCGACGATCCCCGCAACAAGGCGGCGAAGGTGAAGAGCAAGGATCATCTCCTTGCGAGCATCCTCGGCTATCCCCCGCAGACCCTCGTGTCGATCGAGTACATCCGATCCTTGGGCGACTGGAAGACCGCGTGGGACCACATCCACTTCCGTGGCTTCCTCGGCACCCCGATGACGCTCCAGTTCACCTGGCAGGGATGCGACTCGATCCTCGCCGCTCCCCTCGTGATCGATCTTGTCCGTCTCACCGAGCGTGCCTGGCGTGGAGGCGAGCGCGGCGTCCTCACGGGCCTCGCTCCGTTCTTCAAGAGCCCGCTCGGTGTCGAAGAGCAGGACTTCGCGAAGCAGTGCGCGATGTTCGACGCATGGGGTGAATCACTCGCCAATCGCGAGTGAACGTCGATCTGTTTCGGCTTCGCAGGAACGCGCGACGAGTCTCTGCGGCGGGTCTGGATGACGATCCACGACGCCAGTCACCTCGGCGCCGAAAGGCGCCGCGCGAAAAAAAATTTCGCCACCATCACGATTTTCTCTTGACAGTTTTCGGCTGAATCCTTCACAACACACACAGTGATGGCCTGTTCGCATCACTGTCGAACCGCTTCGGTGTCATTCGACGCGGGCTGAAGGAGGTTGGATTCGGGCGCGATCGAGCGCGTGCGATCGGAATCGTGCGGCACTCATCGCCTGGCCCGGGCAACCGCCGGAAGAGCCCACAGACAATTCAATCGGATCCGTTTCCGGTACGTCGTCCGGTCCCTTCAACAGAGTGCCCGAGGGATCGGTCGAGGGTTTGAGTTCGGGCACTCGTGTGCAAGGAGCCATCACCATGGCGAAGAAGAAGAAGAAGGCTGCCAAGAAGGTCGCCAAGAAGAAGGGCAAGAAGTAAGCCCTTTTCCCGGTGAAGGTCCGTGGCGCGGTTTCCGCGTCCGGTCCCCGAGCCGGGAAACCGGTCCATGTTCAGACGAGAAAGGCCGGCCCGGGCCCTTGGGCGCCCGGGCCGGCCTGATTTTTGCGCCTCCCCCGTTCGCATCGGGCCGGTCCGCAGGCGATAGTTGCCTGATGAAGACCACCGCCCACCCGTCATCCACCCCCGACCCGACCCCGCCCGGCGACTTCCTCCTCGCCACCTGCCAGGGAGGCGCTGAGGATGTGCTCGCCAGGCGGCTGGCCATCGCGCTGCCCGGCTGTACCCGCGGGGCGTGGCGGCGCGGGGCGGTGAGTTTCAAGCTACCCCCCGGCGGCGATCCTTCCCCGGCGGACCTCGATCGTGTCCGCGACGAGCTCGTCTTCGCCCGTGCCCTCTTTCGCTGCCACGGGCAGGTGCACTGGAAGGACGATGCCGGGCGGATCGATGCGCTGCGGGCGCGTCTGCCCGGCGCTCGCTACGACGCGGTCCATCTTTACCCGCGCGACGTGCGCACCATGCCCACGGCCGAGCTCGTGGCAGGCGTCGCGCTCGCCGCCGAGCGGGCCGGGCTCGTCACCGCCTTTCCCGGCGCTACCTTCTCCACTGCCAAGCCGGGAGATCTCGTCCTTGACTGCCTCGCCGACAGCGACGACCGCTGGTGGGTCGGTTGGCACCGGGCCACCGCTCCGTCCACCTGCTGGCCGGGGGGCCTCTATCCAGGCGCGATCCCCGGCGACAAGGTGTCGCGTGCCTGGCTCAAGCTCGATGAAGCGATTCATTCCTTCGCAATCGAATTCGATCCGGCGAGTCGGGCGGTCGAACTGGGCGCCTCGCCGGGGGGCGCCTGCCAGCGACTCCTCGAGGCGGGCCTCGAGGTGGTGGGAATCGATCCGGCACTCGTCGACCCGGTCGTCGCGGCGCTGCCCGGCTTCAGCCAATGGCGGAAGCGGGCGCGTGATGTGCAGCTCCGCGATCTCCGCGGCTTCGACTGGGTGGTTTCCGATATGAACATCGACCCGGTCAGCTCGATGGAATCGGTGGGGCGCGTCGTCACCGCCCCCGGTTCGCGCGTGAAGGGGATCATCGCCACGCTCAAGCTCCCCGATTGGTCGCGCGCCGGGGCGCTCGACGGCTGGCTCGGGGAATTTCGCGGGTGGGGCTTCAGGCCACGCGCGCGGCAACTCTCCACCGGTGGCCGCGAGGTGTGCATCTTCGCCACCCGATCCGGTGGCCGACGGGGCGCGGCGAGGGGATCCAGCGTCAGCCGGCGCCCTCCTGGGGCCGATCGCCCCGCCACACCTCGAGCGGATCGGTGAGGCTTCCCGAGACGAGGTGGACGAGGCCCACGGCCGTATCGAGGACGAGCGCCCCGTCGGCGTCGATGCCGTGGCAGACGCCCGTCAACCGTCGTCCCTCCTCGCGATGCACCGTCACCTCGCTGCCAGAGAGACTGCACAGCGGTCGGTAGCGCTCCACCAGCACGCCCGGATCGCGCGATGTCTCGCCGAGGAGCGAGAGGAAGCGGGGGATGAATGCCACGAGCAGTCGGCCACGGCCGAGCGTGCGACCGGTGAGGTCGGGAAGCGTGCCGACGCGCTGGCGGAGCGGAGCGGGGGCATCGGTGGCCGATCCGGTGGTGTTGACGCCGATCCCGAAGATCACTCTCCCCCCGGGGGCGGTCTCGACGAGGATCCCGGCCAGCTTCCGTCCGCGGGCGACGACATCGTTGGGCCAGCGGACGCGGGCCTCGACCATCGGCTCGAGATCGATGATGCTCTCGGCGAGTGCCACCCCGCAGGCCAGCGACCAGAGGGGCGACACCGGCTTGCCGGCCTCCGCCACCCGGGCCGCGTCGATGACCAGGCTCGTCGCCAGGCTCCCAGGCGACTGCCACCAGCGGGCGCCGCGCCGACCTCGGCCGGCAGTCTGGCGCTCTGCGACCACCGCCATCGGCAACGGCGCATCCACTCCGCACGCCACCTCGCGGGCCCGGTCCATCGTCGAGGTCGCCTCGGCGAGCACTTCGAGCCGCGATAGCCCCGCAGCCCGGCAGATGGAATCGGGATCGAGGCTGTCCGTCGAAGGGGCATCACCCGATGACGGCTGGCCTGCGGGGGGAAGTGGCATGAGGGCACGACTCCGGGGTCATGGCCGACAGGGTGGATGGGGCAGGACACCAACGAAGCACCCTCTTTACCCAGTTTTCCCCCGCGACGGCAGAGCGCCCCTGTGGCAGCGATCCCATAGCGTACGACCTTGACCGTCGCTCCACGACCGTGGTACCCCCCGCCCGGTCAATTCCGTGAGATTCCCGGCAGTCCCCATTTCTCTTCCCCCGCGTCGGATCGACAAGGGCCCCGCTTCGTGCGCCCCATCACGAGCATCGTCGTGCGGCAACTGACCATGGCGCTTGCGTGCGCGTGGGTCGTGGGGTCGGGTTCTGCCGGCAGCCAGACGGTGTCGCTGCCCACCCCTCCTTCGTCGCAGCTCGACCGGGTGATGCCGGCCCAATACCTGGCGCCGCCGCCGACCCAGTGGGATCCCTACGCCCCCCAGGGCAACCAACTCCCACCCGCGCCGGCACCACAGACAGGCACCTGGGCCCCCTCCGCGCTCGGCGGGCAGCCTGGCTACCCCGGCTACAACACCGCCGCCCCGTCGCTCGTTCCGCCGACGAGCCCTGCAGGCTACGGCGTGCCCCCCACGCCCGGCAGCCCCGGATCGGTGATTCCCCCCGGCGGCATCATGGCCAATCCCACGATGCAGCAGACGATGCGCGTCTTCCAGGGGGTGCGCGGCAGTTGGGCCTACATCTACGGCACCGGCAACGGCACGAGCGTCGCCGTCAACGAACTCGACACCACGGCGACCTTCGCACTTCCCTTCTTCTACCACTCCCAGGCCAACCTCAATCATGCCCCGCTGCTGATCACGCCCGGATTCGGACTGCAGCTGTGGGACGGACCGGAGACGTCGGCGACGATGCTTGCCGACCTGCCGCCGAGCACCTACGACGTGTTCATCGACAGCGCCTGGA
>CANGIH010000072.1 GCA_947453875.1 Planctomycetaceae bacterium
GCTGCCGTCTGGTTGGTGCGCACGCTTCTCAGTCGCCTCCTGGCCCCCCCGTGCGGACCCCCGCCCGGAGTGCCGCCGGGCCACGACGGCTTCGTGCCTCTGGATGGCTTGAAGGGGCCCGCGGGGGGCTGCGGATTACCCTCCCCCCCTTCGTACCTCACCCCGCCTGAGGCACCCAGTCAGCCACGCTGAAGTCTCTCCGGGGTGTGACGACTGCCAGGCTGGTCCCTCCTTGCCGGTCAGCGCAGTCGGCCGAAATTGCCCTTTGGTGGTTTTCGGGGAGTTGCTAACGTCCCCCACCGGTGGCTGCGCTGGCTCGCGGCCCGCCGGTGAAGCGACCGCAGGAAAGGCTCCGCCATGCAGGGCGATACGGCACTGATCGACGAAGCCTCCGCCAAGCGCCGAGGTTCTCCCGCCCTGGCCCAGATCGCCGTGGCCGGCCCCGGTCGCACCCCGGCCACGCGTCTGTCGGTGGCCCTGATGACGCCCTGGGATCAGCAGTGTGGCAACGCGGAGTATGCCAAGCGGCTGGCCGTCGGCCTCGAAAAGTTCGCGGATGTCATCCCCTTCGACATGCGCAACTTCATCGATGGTGAGCGGCGGGTCTCGGCGGGCGAGATGAACCGCTACTTCGCCGACCTGATCGGCCGCGTGAATCGCTCCGACGCCGATCTGATCCACATCCAGCACGAGTTCTGCTTTTTCGCGCGGCGCATCGGGCCTTCCAATCGGCGATTCGCGGAAGTCATGCGTCGGCTCGACAAGCCGGTGGTCGTGAGCCTGCATACCTGGCTGAAGAGCATGACCCGCAACCAGCGCAGCCGCCCGTCATCGCAGTTTGTCGAGGGAATCTTCCACCAGCTCCGCAACCGGCACATCGCGGCCGCCATCCACCGGGCCGGTGCGATCGTCCTCCACAGCAAGGACACCCACAAGTACTTCGTCGAGACCTTCCCGAAGCTCAAGAAGCGCGTGCATGTCGTGCCGATCCCGATTGAGCGGGTGGCGAGCGACCACGTTTCCCCGTCGTTCGTGAAACATCCCCGCGATACCTGGGTGATGATTCCGGGGTTTGTCAGCCGCTACAAGGGCCACGGTCACCTCCTCAGCGCGCTCAAGAGCCTGCCCGAGACGTTCAAGCTCGTTGTTGCCGGCGGCGTGCATCCCAAGGACAAGACCGGCAACGACTACTGGATGGATCTCATCCAGCAGGCCGATGCCTGGGGCCTGCAGTCGCGGATCATCTTCACCGGCTTCCTTGGCGATCCGGTGGAGCAGGGCGCGGTGCTCGCCCAGGCCGACGTGTTCGTGCTGCCGTACGACGAGGTGGGCCAGTCGGGCTCGGCGGTGCTCGCCGACGCGCTCTCCTACGATCGACCGGTGGTGACGTCGCGGGCGCGGTCGATGTTCGTCTACCGAATGGAGAAGGACACGGCATTCTCGAGCATCGCGGTGGATGTCGGCGATCCGGCAGTCCTTGCCGCCACGATCAAGCAGTGTGCCCGCAAGGAATCCGAGTACTACCCCGAGACGCAGACACATCGGTCAGCGGCACGGGGGAGGTATTCGCTCGACAACACGCAGGCTGCGTACGAGCGGGTTTACCGGACCGTCCTTTCAGGCGGCTACCCGGAAGCATGATGCGGACGAACGACAGAGGGGTTCCTTCATGACGATCCACGTCACCGGCGCACGGGGGTTCCTCGGGAGCCATGTCGTCGCCAGTCTCGAACGCCGCGGCGTCGCCGTGCGGGCGTTGGGGCGCAAGGACGGCGATCTGCGTGATCCAGCGGAGGCCGAGCGACTGCTCGCCGATGCCGACACGATCATCCACCTCGCCGCCGATGTTGGCGGGGTGGGCTATCTACGGGAGTGCGCCGGCCGCGCCTTCCACGACAACTTCCGGCTCGGCCTCAACGTGATCCGTGCCGCCTGTCTGGGGCGGTCCCGCCGCGTGGTGCTTGCCGGCACTCCCTGCGCGTATTCCGGCACGGCGCAACTCCCGCTCCGTGAGGGGGCTCTCGTCGAGGGGGTGCCCTCGGGAGACACCGGCAGCTATGGATACGCCAAGCTCGCCTCGTCACTCGCGGCCGACGCCATCTGCGGGATGGCGGGGCGCGACACGGTCACGGTCATCCCTTCCAACCTCTACGGTCCCGGCGACACGTTTCACGTCGATCGCGGTCACGTCGTCGCGGCGCTGGTTCGCAAGGCACTCCTGGCAGCAGAACGGGGAATGACGACTTTCGATGTGTGGGGGGATGGATCCGCGACGCGCGACTTTGTCTATGTCGAAGACGTCGCCGAGGGGATCGCCACCATCGCCCTTGATCCGCGCCCGTTCGCCGGCGCCGCATTCAACCTCGGTTCCGGCCGTGAGACGTCGATCCGGGAGATCGCCGAGGCCGTCGCCCGGGCCGTCGATCACCGGCTCAAGCCCCGGTTTCTCGCCGATAAGCCGGTCGGTTATTCACGCCGGGTGATGGCGGTGGAACGGGCGGCCGAGGCTGTCGGATACAGTGCCGGGACGACACTCGACGAGGGGCTCGCGCGGACGGTCGCCTGGCTCCGTTCGACCGGGAGCGTCGCTGCCTGGATCACGGAGGAGCAGCATCGGGGCACGATCCCGCTCCCCTCCCCCACTGCGCTGCGCCAAGGCTCTGCCGGCACACACGCCGCCTGACACTCGATTCCTCTCTACGCTCCACCGACCCATCCAGGAGGTTCGCCATGTCGACCGTCACCCTTCCGGCGTCGTCCGCCTCACCGGCCCTTGCCGCTCCTGCGACGCTTTCCGGTCCGGAGGGCCGACGGGCCTTCGTGATGAGCCATCTGCCCGCGCACTGCCGCGGTCTGGAGATCGCCCCCTACTTCAATCCGATGGTCGATCGTTCGAAGTACGACGTCTTCTACGTCGACTGCATCGACAACGACGAGATCCAGCGGAAGGCGGGGGACAATCCCGGGGCTGTCGGCCGTTATGTGCCGCGGATCGACGCGGTCTGGGTGCCGGGGAAGCGGTTGGCTGAGTGCGTGGAGGGACGGAAGTTCGCCTACGCGGTGGCTTCCCATGTCATGGAACATGTTCCCAATCCCCTCGGCTGGCTCAACGAAATCCTCGAGTGCGTCGAAGTGGGGGGGCGGGTGGCGATCATGCTCCCGATGCGCACCAAGTCGATGGACTACTACCGCCAGAACACCACGTTCGGCGAGGTAGTCGGTTGGTCGATCGAGAAGCCCGCGCTGCCGACGCCGACCCAGGTGATGGACTTCCTGTCGCAGTCCTTCTACCACCGTGGAGAACCGGTGATCGAGGGAAAGATGCCCCGTTTCGAGGATGCCCCACGGCACTACTCGGACAAGGATGCCTTGAACTACGCCAACTTCGTCTGGAACGAGAAGCACTACCTCGACGTCCACTGCTCAACCTGGACTCCCGAGACGTTCAAGGAGATCTTTGGCCGGCTCCGCGACGTCGGCCTTCTCAATTGCGAAGTGATCGGTCCATTCGTCGGGTTCCCCGGGGCGACCGATGCCGAGTTCCTCGCCTTCCTCGAGAAGCGGGCCTGATCGGGAGACTGCCGCCGGGCCGCATACCACCATGGCCGACGATCCCCCTGTTGTTCTCCACGTCGGATGTCCGAAGTCGGGCTCGTCGGCGCTCCAGCATGACCTCACCTGGAATCCGCGTCGGCCGATCGTGGGACAGGTCGGGATGGAGTCGGAGTATGTGGCCCTCGACGCCCACGGGACGATCCTTCGGGGCGAGGCGCTCGCCGCCTTCGCATCGTTGTACGCCGCCCACTACGCCAACAGCGCCGACATCCACGATCTCGTCGCCCTTCCCACCGAAGAGATGGCGGCGGTCGCCGCCGAATTGAGGGCGATGCGGGCCGGGGGGGTGCAGCCTGTGCTCAGCTATGAGTTGTGGCTTCAGGCGGGGCGGCGAATGGTGCATCGTTTCACCGCCGCCCTCGGGCAACCGCTCCATGTCGTCGCCTACGTCCGCGATCCGGTCTCGTGGTTGCGGTCGCTCTACTGGCAGCGTCGTCACGCCGAACCGCTCACCACCAGGGAGTGGATCGACGAACGGGCGCGGAGAGCCTGCTGGGCCACCTCGCTCTCGCATTGGCGTTCGGCGCCGAACGTCGTCCGCCTCGATGTCAGGCTCGGGAGCCGTGGCATCATGGCCGACTTTGCCGGCGTCATGGGGTGGGATCCGGCGCTGCAGGACAGTCGCTGCAACGGGAGCATCTCCGGCGAATTCGCGCGCTTTCTGGTCCGCCACGATGTCGGCGACGCGCTCAGTATCGCCGAGGCAAAATTTGCCTGGGAGCGCTGGAGTGCCGGAGCCGGCGACCTCGATCCTCTCCCCGAGGTGTTCGGGGCCGAAGACATCGCCTCGATCATGGCCCATACGATGTCGTCGTCGCTTGAGTTGCTCGAACAGTGTGACAACGACATTCGTGCCCGCATCAAGGCGGATCGGCGGTGGTGGTCGGCGGAGCCATCGGTTCATGCCGTCCGGCCGGGACGGCAGCCCGCCGACGCGCCTGTGACGGAAGCCGACCGCCTGCTTGAACTGACGCTCACCTCGCTGGTCGCCGCCGACGGCGCATGGCGGCAGTCTGAGCAGCGTCTCCGTCTGGCCGAAGCCAGGGCCGCACTGTCCGAGGCCGGCCGGATCGAGGCCGAGTCGGCCCGGATGGCGAGCGACGCCCGGGCGCACGATGCCCTGTGGCGGAGATCGGAGGCCGAATCCCTCCGCGTGGAAGCCGACTCGTATCGCCGGGCTGCGGAGTCACGCTGCGCGCATGCCGAAATGGTGGCGCGGTTCGCCGAGGCGCGATGCCATCCTCTCGAGGAGCGTCTGGCCGGGATCGCTGCGCGGGAGAGGAAGAATTCGAACGCACCGCTGCGATTGTTCGAACGCCTTTGGCGCCGAACAGCCTGACGGCTGTCTGGCCCCAGGCTGGGCGCCCTGTCCGCTCGCCCTTCGCCGGAGACACCGTGAAAAAAACCGGGGCGTCCATGACGGACGCCCCGGCTCGCCGTGATCGTGATCGAGCCGGTGCCCTGTGGCACCACTCTCCGATCAGTACATGTCGTAGTCGCCGCCGTGGCCACCGGCACCGGCCTTGGCCTTGCTGTCCTTCGGCTTCTCGGCGATCAGCGCGTCGCTCGTGAGGAGCAGCGTCGACACGCTGGTGGCGTTTTGAAGGGCCGTGCGGGTGACCTTCGTCGGGTCGATGACACCCGCCTTGACCAGATCCTCGTACTCATTGGTGGCGGCGTTGTAGCCGAAATTGCCGCTGCCGCTGAGGACCTTCTCGCAGACGATCGAGCCGTCCTGACCGGCGTTGGAGGAGATCATCGTCACAGGTGCCCGGCAGGCACGCACGACGATGTTGAAACCGACCGTCTCGTCCTCGGAGAGCCCCTTCGGCTTCACCTGCGAGCTCGCCCGCAGCAGAGCGACACCACCACCGGGGAGAATCCCCTCGGCGACGGCGGCACGCGTGGCATGCAGGGCATCCTCGACGCGGGCCTTCTTCTCCTTCATCTCGCTCTCGGTGGCCGCACCGACATTGAGCTTGGCGACGCCGCCGGAGAGCTTGGCAAGGCGCTCCTCGAGTTTCTCGCGGTCGTAGTCGCTCGTCGACGACTCGATCTCGCGACGGATCTGCTCGATGCGGGCCTTGATCTCGCTCGTCTTTCCGGCGCCCTCGATGATCGTCGTGTTGTCCTTGTCGACGATCACCTTCTTGGCGCGGCCGAGTTCGGCCAGGCCGAGCCCCTCGAGTTTCATGCCGAGGTTCTCGAAAACCGCGGTTGCCCCGGTGAGGATCGCGATGTCCTCCATCATGGCCTTGCGGCGGTCACCGTACCCCGGGGCCTTGACGGCGCACACCTGGAAAGTGCCCCGCAGGCGATTGATGACGAGCGTCGCCAGAGCCTCGCCGTCGACCTCCTCGGAAATGATGAGGAGCGGCTTGCCGGCGTTCACGACCGCCTCGAGCAGCGGGACGATGTCCTTGACGCTCGAGATCTTCTTCTCGAAGACGAGGATGTAGCAGTCGTCGAGGACGCACTGCATCTGCTGGGCGTTGGTGACGAAGTAGGGGGAGAGATAACCGCGATCGAACTGCATCCCCTCGACCCACTCCACCTCGGTCTTGAGGCTCTTCCCCTCGTCGACGGTGATCACGCCGTCCTTGCCCACCTTGTCCATGGCCTCGGCGAGCAATTGACCGATCTCCATGTCGTTGTTGGCGGCGATGGCGGCAACCTGGGCCATCTCCTTCTTCCCCTTCACGGGGATCGACATGTCCTTGAGCTTCGCTGAGATCTCCTCGACGGCCTTCTCGATGCCGGCCTTCATCTGCACTGGGTTGACACCCGAGACGACGGCACGGAGGCCTTCGTTGAAAACCGCCTCAGCAAGGACGGTTGCGGTCGTCGTGCCGTCACCAGCCACATCGCTGGTCTTGCTGGCGACTTCGCGGACCATCCGGGCGCCCATGTTCTCGTAGACGTCCTCGAGATCGATCTCCTTGGCGACGGTGACGCCGTCCTTGGTGACGGTGGGCGAGCCGAAGCTCTTCTGAAGGATGACGTTGCGGCCCTTGGGGCCGAGGGTCACCTTCACCGCGCGGGCGAGTTTGGCGACACCGCGCCGCATCGCCTCACGGGCTTCCTGATCGAAGGCCATCATCTTTGCCATGGGTCCACTGCTCCTGTCGCTTGGGGAAATGTCGGAAGATTCGTCTGGATTGGATTGGCGGAGGATCGCTTCAGCGGCCTCCGTGTCTGGTCAGCCCCGCACTGGCGAGGGTGTCATGGCAGCACGGCGAGGATGTCGTCCTCGCGCATCAGCAGCAGCTCGCTGTCGCCAACCTTGAAGGGCTCGCCGGCGTAGCTGGTGAACACGACGCGATCGCCCGGCTTCACCTGGAGCGGCTGGCGGGTGCCCTTGTCGGTCAGCTTCCCCTCGCCGACGCTGACCACGATGCCGCGGGCAGGCTTGTCCTTGGCAGAGTCGGGAAGAAGGATGCCGCCGGCGGTCTTCTGCCCGCTCTCCTCGCGCTCCACGACCACGCGGTCACCGAGGGGGATCAGATGCGGCTTCTTCTTGGCAGACTTCGTCGCGCTGGCGGACATCGTCGGAAACCTCTTCGGGGGATAGGGGGCGGGGGATTGCGGTCGGATGGTTTCGGCACCACCTACGGGAGAAATGGAAACGGACCTCCCGCGAGGGGCGGCCCCGGACCGCGAACCCGACAAGGGCCCCGCGACCAGGGACCGGCCGGACCTGCCGACCGGGACATCCGTGAACACCGCAGCCCGGCAGACTAGCAATCGGCGCGCCAATCAGAAGCGGGGGGGCGCCAGAGGGGGGAAAACCGGGCCTCTTTGCTACTTTCCGCTCTATGCGGAGGGCTCGGGACGGGGGGCGTCGCTGCCAGTTTGGCAGAAGGGCTTGGTCGGGGCTGGCGGGCTCAGAGTGGCATCGACCGCCGGCTCGGTGTCGGTCGATCGGGGAAGGGGGAGCGATCGCAGGTTGTGGATGAAGTGCCCGCCGCCGGGTGCGGCGGCCGTCGACCGAGGAAACCCTTGGCGTTTCCTGCGGGCGACCAAGTGGATAAACGCCAGGGATGGATTTGTCCACGGACAGCGAGCGGCGGGAATGGCAAACGGGCTCCCGAAAGGCTAGTCTCTGCACACCGGGGCATTTTCCCCGAGCCCCAGCCAGCGTGGCCCACCGGGAGGGTTTCGTCCGCATGCCGAGCCATCAACGGATCGACGTTTCCAAGGTGGGAGACGTGACGGTCGTGCGGTTCAATGACCGCAAGATTCTCGACGAGACTGGCATCCAGCAGGTTGGCGCGGAGCTGTTCAGCCTGGTCGAGCAGGACAACCGGAAGAGCATTCTCCTGAATTTCGACGGGGTGGAATTCCTGTCGAGTGCGGCCCTTGGAAAACTGATCACGCTCGATCGGAAGGTGAAGTCCCATAAGGGGCGATTGAAGATGAGCAACATCCGTCGTGAGATTTACGACGTGTTCCTCGTCACCAAGCTCAACAAGGTGTTTGACATCCGCGATGACCAGGCGGAGGCGATCGCGGCTTTCTGACCGGTTTTATCGGGCTGAAGGGCCTGCCGGTCGGCTATCGGCAGCAGTGGCGTCGAGACGATGGATCCCTTGCGGTGCGATTGTGGGTCGCTTGCAAGCGGGTGCATTCGAAGCGGTTTGGACCAAAGGCAGTTGGATCGACCCGATGGCACATGACACATCCGCCTGCGATTCGGCTGGCCCCTCCCCGGGGGCTGCCGGTTGGCGCCTCACGATCCATCTCCCGAGTGAGCGGGGGGCGAGTCGGATGGTGACCGAGGATCTCCTCGAGCAACTCGGTGTCCATGGCTGGGATCCTACGGACATCTTCAGCATCCATCTGGCTGCGGAGGAGGCGATCGTCAACGCGATCGTTCATGGCAACAAACTCGATCCGCACAAGAAGGTGCTCGTCGACTGCCTCGTCTCGCCCGACCTTGTCCGGGTGGAGATCACCGACGAGGGGGCCGGGTTCGACCCTGGCCAGGTTCCCGACTGCACGTCGGAAGAGCGGCTCGAGGTGCCCAGTGGCCGGGGGGTGATGCTGATGCGCACCTTCATGACCCGGATCGAATACAACGAGAAGGGGAACCGGGTGTTGATGGAGAAGCGGAAGGGCTGACCGGGTGGAGTCGGCTCTCTCATGCGGAAACCGTCCCCGATCCGTGCTCTTTTTTCAGCCGCTTTTTTCCGGTAGTCTCTTACCGCTCCGTCCTTTGGGTCCCTCGGTTCCCTCTGTTTCCGAAGTCCACGTTCGGGCGGTCTCATTCCCCGATAGCTCAACGGTAGAGCGGCCGGCTGTTAACCGGTAGGTTGTAGGTTCGAATCCTACTCGGGGAGCTACGCCACTCTCGCAAGAGGTGGCAGTCAGGGGCAGGAGGTTTTAAAAACCTTCTGCCTCTCGGCGTTTCTGGGGGTTGGGAGGCTGGGCGGTTTCTTCGCCTCCTCTGCGTGCCACCCCCTGCCGCGATCCGACACGCCACCTTTTACGCCACTTTTACGCCACCACTCCAAAGCGAACACTTCCGGCGATGCGAGGCGACAGGCGGATTTGAACTTCCGACGGA
>CANGIH010000073.1 GCA_947453875.1 Planctomycetaceae bacterium
GACGCTCGCCATCGGCTGCCATGCGATCGACCGGGGAGCGCCGACGGCCGTCGAGACGGTGCTCGTCATCGGCGCCGGGCCGATCGGCCTGTCTGTGGTGGAGTTTGCGAAGCTCTCGGGGGCGCGGGTGATCGTCATGGACCGGGTCGCGGCGCGACTGGCCTTCGTGCGGGAGCGGATGGGAGTGGCCGATACGGTGCTCGCCACCGGCGGCGAATCGGATATCGACACCGTCCGCGAGCTCACCGACGGCCGGTTCTGCGAGGTCGTCGTCGACGCCACCGGCTCGAACGCCAGCATGGGGCAGGCGCTTGCGTACTGCGCCTTCGGCGGCCGGCTCGTGTTCGTGGGGATCACGCAGGCGGAGGTTTCGTTTCCTCATGCGCCGGTCATGCACCGCCGCGAGCTTTCGATCCTCGCCAGCCGCAACGCCCTCTCCCGAGACTTTCGTCGGATCATCTCCCTGATCGAGTCGGGGGAGATCGACACCGCCCCCTGGATCACCCACCGGATCCCGTTTGCCGACACGATTCCCACCTTCCCCACGCTCCTCGAGCCGGCCAGCGGCGTCATCAAGGCGGTGGTGGGGATGTGAGCGTGCACGGCCGCGGGGGGCGTTTCCCTTTCCGCCGGCCTCGCATCCCCCTCCTCCCGGGGTGTATCGTTGACGGGTGTCGATCCCGGGCCGGGATGAGAGCGAAGGGGGCAGCAATGATTGGCGACACGATCCCGTCAGGGAGGCTCTTTCCGGGGCGCCAGTCCGGCGGTCGGCCGCTCGGCCGCCGCGCGATGCTCCGCGTCAGCGCCACGGGCTTGGCGGGGCTCGCGGGCTTGGCCGCGCCATCCGCTTCGGCGGCGCTCCCCGGCGGGAAGGGCCGGGCGCAGTCGACGATCCTCTTCTTTCTCTGTGGCGGCTCGTCGCACGTCGACATGTGGGACATGAAGCCTGCGGCGCCGGCCGAATACCGGGGTGAGTTTCGCCCCGTCGCCACGACGGCACCGGGGCTTGCGATCTGCGAACATCTCCCCCTCACGGCGAAGCAGGGGCATCATCTGGCGCTCGTCCATGGTGTCACCGATTCGGGGCTCGCCACCGGCGACCACCACGCCGGCTACTACTTCAACCTCACCGGCCACGCTCCCGACATCACCTTCCGCTCGATGGGGAATGACCGTCGGCCGATGGTCTCCGACTGGCCGCACATGGCCTGCGTCGTCGGCGCGCGCCGGCCGCTCCATCCGTCGCTGCCGCAGACGATCACCCTCCCCTACCGGCCGAGCAAGCCCCCCTACACCCGCCCGGGGCAGTTTGCCGGCCGGCTCGGCCTCGAGCACGATCCGTTCTTCCTCGAGGGTTCGTTCACCGACCCGATGCGGTTCACGGTGCCCGATCTCTCCGTCGATGCCGCCGGTGCCGGCCGGCTCGCCGACCGCCGCGGCCTCCTCGACAGCCTCAACCGGGTCCGCCGCGACCTCGATCGCGAAGTCGCTGTCGGCAACTACACCCGCCAGCAGGAGCGGACCTTCGAACTGCTCGCCGCCTCCTCCACCGCCGGTGCCTTCGACATCCACCGCGAGCCTGAGGCCGTGCGGGCGCTCTACGGCCCGTCGATCAACGGCACGAGCCTGCTGATGGCCAGACGCCTGGTCGAGGCGGGCGTGCCCTACATCACCGTCTTCTGGTCGGAGGAGGACGAGGTGGTGTCGAAGAAGTGCGCCAGCGGCGGCGGCTGGGACACCCACGCCAACAACTTCAACTGCCTCCGCGACAATCTCCTCCCCGAGTTCGATCGGGCCTTCGCGGGGCTCGTCGCCGATCTCGCCGACCGCGGCCTCCTCGATTCGACGCTGTTGCTCGTGTCGAGCGAGATGGGGCGGAAGCCGAAGATCGGCGATCCGCGCTCGGGAGGGCCCGGCGGCGCCGGTCGCGACCACTGGACGGCCTGCATGAGCGTCGTCATGGCTGGGGGGGGCGTGCGCGGCGGCACCGTCCACGGCCGCACCGATCCCCGTGGCGAATATCCCGAGGAGAAGGTGACCCCGGCCGATGTCGTGAAGACGGTCTACACGGCGATGGGGATCGACGATCTCGAGGCCAGCGACAGCCTCGGCCGCCCCTACAGCCTCCTCGACGAGGGGCGCGTCCTGCCGATCCTGGAGCGACCGCTGGAACGCGGCCAGCCTGGCTGATCCCCCACGTTGCCGCCCGCAGGGTCGACCCATTTTCCCCTGCTTGACGGTTGTCGAGCACGGGGCGTAGTCTCCGGCGATCGATCCGCACGCTGTGTGCTGCTGACTGGACCACCGGAGGCATCCGCGGCTCTCTCCACCAGAGGGCTTTTCATGTCTTCCCCCATCGGTCCCTCCCCGTCCGGCCATGCCGGCTCGCCTGCTTCCAGCGGCTCCCTCGGCGATAGCGTGCTCCAGCGGAGCGTGACCACCTCGGTGGCACGCAATCTGGCGACGACGACCAAGACATCGCCCAAGATGATGTCGATCACGCCGCGCTGGCTGTTGCGGCTGCTTCCCTTCACGCAGGTCGAGGGGGGCACCTACCGGGTGAACCGGACGAAAGTCGAGCTCCCCAGGGCGCAGCGGATCGGCGTCGATCTTTCCGCCATCGCAGGAGGAGGAACCCCGGTCCTCGCGCCGGAATCGCTGCGGAGCGTCCCTCTGTTCTCACGGCTTCCGGACGGGATCGTGAACCGGATGGCGGGACGCTTCAAGCCGGAGCAGGTGTCGCTGGGAAACACGCTCATCGGTGAGGGAGAGGATGGGAACACCTTCTTCATCCTCGCGCAGGGTCAGGTGGAGGTGCTCAGCAAGGGCGCGCACGGGACGAACCTGCGGATCGCTCTGCTCTCGGACGGCGAGTATTTCGGCGAGACCGACATCGTCTCGGACAAGCCTTCCGACGTGACGATCCGTACCCTCACCCCCTGCGTGGTCCTGACGCTCTCACGGAAGGATCTCGACGGGGTGCTGGCCGAGGAGCCGCGGCTGGCGGAGGACTTCCGCCGGGCGATCGAGGAGCACCGGGAGCTGCAGTCGACGGTGAACCGTTACGGCGAGCGGAACATCGACCTGGTGAGCGGATTCGCGGAGAACGTTGAGATCCCCGAGACGTTCGTCGACTACTCGGCGACGCCACGGGAGTATTCGCTCCTGGCGGTGCAGACGGTGGTGCGTGTCCACACGCGTGTGTCGGATCTCTACAACGGTCCTTACGACCAGCTCGAAGAGCAGATGCGTCTGACGATCGAGGGGATCAAGGAGCGTCAGGAGTGGGAGTTGATCAACAACCCGAAGTTCGGGCTGTTGCACTCTGTCGATCCGGCGATGCGGATCAGCCCGCGATACGGTGCGCCCACCCCCGATGATCTCGACGAACTACTGGCCATGGTCTGGAAGAAGCCGAGTTTCTTCCTCGCCCACCCCCAGGCGATCGCCGCGTTCAAGCGGGAATGCACCTGGCGCGGCGTGCCCCCCGTGACGGCGGACCTGTTCGGCACACCGGTGATCACCTGGCGTGGCGTGCCACTGGTGCCCTGCGACAAGCTCGAGATCAACGGGCCTTCGCGGCTCCAGCAGCGGCTCGGCACGACGAGCATCCTGCTGGTGCGTACAGGGGAGGCGGACCAGGGAGTGGTGGGGCTTCACCAGACGGGGATCCCGGGGGAGATCATGCCGAGCCTGTCGGCGCGGCTGATGGGACTCGACAGCCTGGGGGTGGCCTCCTACCTGCTGACCAACTACTTCTCGCTGGCGGTCCTCACTGACGACGCCCTCGGAGTTCTCGAGAATGTCGAGGTGGGCTACTACCACGACTACGAGCATCGCCGCCGCCGCAGCCATGAGGCGGGGGACGGGATCTGAACGCCTCCGCGTCCCGCTCGATCCCTCGGCACCCACCTTCCCGGGAGTCCGCTGCAGCATGTCCGCTCCTCTTCCCGAGTCGATCCACGAGGCGACCGCCGCCGACCTGACTCGCATCGCCACGCGCCTCATCGCCGAGGCGACGGGGAGCCCACCGCCGGCCGTGTCGCCGCTCCCGGTCGCCATGGCCGACCTGCCATCCCTGCCGGCGGCGTTTCCGGCGGGGGGGGCCGAGCGGATGTGTTCCCCCAAGGCTGCTCCGTTTCCACTCTCCTTTCCCCCTGCCCCGAACCAGCACACGGCCGAGGAAGCGCCTGCCGATCCCTATGCCGGGCTGAGATCGTTCGTGTCGCGGATCCGAGGCATCGACGCGGCCACCGGCGATCGGCGGGCTGCGGGGCTCCATGGCCGCGATCCCTCCCTTGATGCGGCCTCCGCGGCGATCCGCGCGGCGGCCGTGGCGGTGACCGGAGGCCCGGCCCGTTACGGCGCCTTCGATGTCGAAGGGGTGCGGCGCGATTTCCCCGTCCTCCATCAGACGATCAACGGCAAGCCGCTTGCCTGGTTCGACAACGCCGCCACGACGCAGAAGCCGCGGCAGGTGATCGAGGCCATCGCGCGCTACTACGCCACCGACAACTCCAACATCCACCGCGGCGCCCACACGCTCGCCGCCCGCTCGACCGACGCCTACGAAGGCGCCCGGGCCACGGTGCAGCGATTTCTCGGGGGGGCGAGCCCCGAGGAGATCATCTTCGTCCGCGGCACGACCGAGGGGATCAATCTCGTCGCCAACGCCTGCGGTGCCGGGATCAGGGCCGGCGACGAGATCGTGCTCACCGAAGTCGAGCACCATGCCAACATCGTCCCCTGGCAGATGCTGGCAGAACGGACCGGCGCGGTGATCCGCGTGGTCCCGATCGACGACCGGGGTGAGGTGATCCTCGAGGCCTATGCAGCGCTCCTCGGGGCCCGCACCAAGATCGTCGCCATCACCCACGCCTCCAACAGCCTGGGAACGATCCTTCCCGTCGAGACGATGACCGGCATGGCCAAGGCCCACGGGGCACGCGTCCTCGTCGATGGGGCGCAGTCGGTGTCGCACTTCCCCGTCGACGTCCGCCGCATCGGCTGCGATTTTTATGTTTTCTCCGGCCACAAGATCTTCGGGCCCACCGGGATCGGGGCGGTGTGGGCGTCGACGGAGGCGCAAGCGTCCATGCAGCCCTGGCAGGGAGGGGGCAACATGATCCGCGATGTGACGTTCGCGAAGACCGTCTACGCCGATCCCCCGGCGAAATTCGAGGCGGGCACCCCCAACATCGCCGACGCCATCGGCCTGGCGGCGGCCCTCGATTACGTCACTTCCCTCGGCCGGGAGCGGATCGCCGCCCAGGAGCATCTCCTCCTCGAGCATGCCACCGCCCGTCTGGGGGCGATCCCCGGCGTGCGCTTGGTGGGGACGGCGCGGGCCAAGGTGGGGGTGCTGTCGTTCGTGATCCCCGGTCGTGACGTGATCGAGATCGGTCGGGCCCTCGATCGCGAGGGGATGGCCGTCCGTGCAGGCCATCACTGCGCCCAGCCGTCGCTGCGGCATTTCGGTCTCGAGGCCACCGTGCGGCCGTCGCTGGCCTTTTACAACACGATCGAGGAGATCGACCGGCTGGCCGCGGCCGTCGCAGGAATCGCCCGCGGCCGTCCAGCTTGATCTGGCGGCTGGCGGCGTCAGTCGGGGGGCGATGTGCCCGCATCGGCCGGGGCCATCGAGCGGAAAAAACGCCCTGCCCGGCCGACCAGGAGCGCCGGGAGGAGCACGAGGTCGCCGGCGAGGGCGGCGGCGATGAGGATCGCCAGCAGCCAGGCGAAGCGGCTGGTGGGGGCGAAGGAGCTCCAGGCGAACATCAGGATCCCGAACGCGCACACCACCGAGCTTTCGGTGAGCGCGGCACCGGAGTGGCGGAAGGCACCGTACACGGCGGCGATCCGCAGCCGGCGGTGTTCGGCGGCGTCAGCCCCTGCTGCAGGCCTGACGAGCCCGCGTCGGAAGAAGGTGAGGAAGTGGAGCGTGCCGTCGATCGCCATCCCCAGAGCGATCGACGCGGTCATCACGCTGCCGATGTCGAGGGCCGTTCCCGCCCAGCCGAGAAAGCCGAACAGGAGGATCGTGGGGAAGATGTTGGGGACCATCGATACCAGCCCCGCCACCACGCTCTTCTCCACCACGATCATCATCAACGTGATGACGACGAAGGCCGAGAGGAAGCTCGAGAAAAGGTCGGAGAGAAGGGTCTTCTGGATCGCGTTGGCCAGCGGCATGGCGCCGGTGTAATCGGCGGTGACGCCGCGCTCGCCGCCGCCGTGCGTGGCCATGATCGGCTCGATCCGCTCCCGGACAGTGGTGAGGAATTCGCCATAGTCGATGCCGGCAAGCGCCGACGTCCGGGCGGTGACGCGCCACAGCTGCTCGCCGGCGACATCCCGCACGATCCGCATGTCGTCGAGGCCGGAGAGATTCTGCTGGAGCTTGCGGGCGGCGATCGATTTCGCCGCCTGGCCGCGGAGCCCGGAGCCGAGCTCGAGATCGGGGAGGAATGTCGCCGCCGAGAGAACCCCGGTCACACCGGGGAGGCCGGCGAGGGCCACCCCCACCTCCTGAACCATGGCGAGGCGTTCGGCCGGTCGGACAGCCGAGTCGTCGGGGAACCGCAGCACGACCTCAACCGGCACCAGCGGGCCGATCGCCTTCTCGATCCAGGCGTAGTCGCGGATCATCGTGCTTGCCGGGGTGAAGAGCGTGTCGATGCTCACCGACGCCCGGATCGATGGGATCCCCACCGCCGCCACCGCCATCGCGATCAATCCCAGCCAGGCGATCAGGCCGGCATGGCGGACCATGAATGTGGAGCAGGCATCCTCGATCGCCGTCGAACGGGAGCCGGAGTCGCGTGCGGAGGCGATCGGCCAGCGTTCGAAGATCCCCGGCACGACCAGAAAGAGCATCGCCAGCGTGAGCATCACGCCGATCGCGGCGTGGAATCCGAAGACGCGGATCGGCTCGAGCTCGCTCACCACCAGCGACGCCAGCCCGATCGCGGTCGTGCCGGCCGACAGGCTGCAGGGGAGCCAGCCCAAGCGGATCGCGCGCCAGGCGACTCCCGCCCGGCCACCGGCGGCAAGCGAATCGATGAGATAGTTGGTGAGGTGGATGCCTCCCGAGACACCGAGCGTGAGGACGAGCACCGGCATGACGATGAGGATCGGGTTCATCCGGTCGCCGCAGGCTGCCAAACCCCAGAAGTTGAGCCCGACGCAGGCCAGCGACACGAGAAACACCAGCAGCGCGTAGGGCAGGCTGCGCAGGGACCACCAGGTGAGAAGGAGGATCACGATCGCCCCCGGCCCGCCGAACCAAAAAAAGCTCTCCATGCTCGCCTCGTCGACGGAGATGTTGTCGACGACCGGGCCGGCGAGGTGGAGGGACTCCCGCGGCAGGCCGGTGAGGCGCCGGAGCGTGTCGCGGATCCAGGCCACGGCGGCCCGCCTGTCGGAGAGGCCGGCACGCGTGAAGGGGATCACCAGGCAGGTTGTCTGTCCGTCGGCACCGATGAGCACGCCGCGGAGCCGTGCGAGGGCCTCGTCGTGGTCGAGTGCCAGCGGCGGCTCGACGAGGCGCGCAAGCGCCATGCCGCCACTGGCCACCGTCTCAAACCATCGGTTCCCGTGTCGGTCGTGCGTGTCCGGGCCGGCGGCCGCGGCGCGGAAATCGTCGATCGCCGGGGCGTCGAGCGTGCAGCCCTCCCAGGAGGCGATGACGACGTCGCCGCTCTCGAATTCACCGGTGAATTTCTCGTAAGCCGCCCGGGCGGGAAACGTCTGCGGCACCCACTCCATCGGCGTCGTGGCATCGACCATGAGCACGCCGAGCGCCACCGGCACCATCCAGGGGGTGACGGCGAGCAGGCAGAGGATCGTCGCCAGACTGACCGGGAACAGCCGTGGCCGGTTGTGGCAGGGCCCCTCGTCGTGCGGCGGATCCCGGTCGGTCATGGAAAGGTCGAAAGGGGGAGGGGCTGCGGCGCAGGGGGCCAGACCCCTGAATCAAACCTCTGAATCATGCTTTTGAATATAGCTGCGGGCCGCGGCCGGATCAGCCGCCGGAGCCCAGCCCCTCCCTGCCCTTGCCGCCGGTGCCGTGGGGCGTAGATTCGCGGGTGTGGTGGCGGGCCTGTCCGCCACGATTTTCATCCCTGTCCACCCTCATGAGGACCGCCTCCATGCCGAAGAAGACCGTCGCCGACATCGATCCCCGGGGCAAGACGCTGCTTGTGCGCGTCGACTTCAATGTCCCGCAGGACGACTCCGGGGCGATCACCGATGACCGGCGGATCCGCATGGCCCTGCCGACGATCGCTTCGATCGTCGATCGTGGTGGCCGGGCGATCCTCATGTCGCATCTCGGTCGTCCGGCCGGAAAGGGGCCGGAGCCGGCCTTCTCGCTGGCGCCCGTCGCCAAGCGACTCGGCGAACTCCTCGGCAAGCCGGTCACTCTCGCCACCGACACCGGCGGGCCTGACAGCCATGCCAAGCTCGCGGCGCTTCCCGCCGGCGGCGTGCTCGTCCTCGAGAACGTCCGCTTCAATAAGGGGGAGAAGAAGGGGGACGACGCCGCCTACGTCGCCGGCCTCGCGAATCTCGCCGACGGCTATGTCAACGATGCCTTCGGCACCTGCCACCGCACCGAGGCGAGCATGTATGCGGTGCCAGTGGCGATGAAGAAGGGGGGCAAGCCGGCGGTGGTCGGATTCCTCGTCGAGAAAGAGATCCAGTACCTCTCCGACGCGATCGGGAGCCCGAAGCGTCCGTTCGTGGCGATCATCGGCGGTAAGAAGGTGTCGGACAAGATCGAGGTGATCCGGAACCTGCTGGCGATCTGCGACCACGTCCTCATCGGCGGCGCGATGGCCTACACCTTCTCGCTCGCCCAGGGGGGGAAGACGGGGAAGTCGCTCGTCGAGCCCGACAAGGTCGATCTCGCCAAGCAGCTCCTTGCCAGCGGCGGCGGGAAGCTCGTCCTCCCGGTCGATACCCACTGCGCCGATGACTTTTCCGCGTCGGCCAACAAGCAGGTGGTGAAGGCGGGGGAGATTCCCGACGGCTTCGAGGGGCTCGACATCGGGCCGGCGACGGCCAGCCACTATGCCGCGATCATCCGCACGGCAGGCACCGTGGTCTGGA
>CANGIH010000074.1 GCA_947453875.1 Planctomycetaceae bacterium
CGCGTCCTCCCGCTCGTCGACGGCCTTCCTGGCGGCGCCCCCGTGAAGCCGGGGACGGTCGGCCGGTTCGTTCGCATCGAGCTCCCCGGCAAACAACGGACACTGACGCTCGCCGAAGTGGAGGTCTTTACCGGCAACGACAACATCGCCCGCGCTGGCAAGGCGACGCAGACCAACGTCGCCGCCGGCGGCGAGCCGGGTCGCGGGATCGACGGCAACACCGACCCCGAATATGGCAAGAACGGCCAGACCCACACCCAAGAGGGAATCGAGAACCCCTGGTGGGAAGTCGATCTCGGCGGCCTGAAGGCGATCGACCGGATCGTGATCTTCAACCGAGGGGACGGCCTCGCCGGCCGCCTCAAGGATTTCAAGCTCACGATCCTCGATGGCGAGCGACAGGAAGTCTTCAAGGTGGAAAACCAGCCGGCGCCTGAAGCGTCGAGTGAAATCACCGTCGCCAGCGAGGAAGCCCGGCTTACCGCCGCCGTCCGCCGGGCCGCGTTCGCGGCGCTTGCCGGTGTCCGTGGTCGCGAGCAGGAGGTGTTCGAGCGGATCGCGCCGTTTGTGATCAAGGGGGAGGATCGCGATGCCGCGATAGCGGCCCTCGAGAAGATTCCGGTCGCACAGTGGCCCGCCGCACAGGCGGCGCCGATGCTCGATGCGCTCCTCGCATCGATGCGGACAGCGGCGGTCGAGCAGCGGTCGAGTGATGCGGGGCTTGCCGCCTGGCAGTTCGCCGAGAATCTCACCACGCTCCTCCCCGCGGCCGAAGGGAAGGCCCGCCGGGCGGAACTGGCCGATCTTGGTGTTCGCGTCGTCCGCATCGGCACGGTCTACGAGCGGATGAACTACGACAAGGAGACGATTGCCGTCCAGGCCGGGAAGCCGGTCTTGTTCGTCCTCCAAAACGCCGACGTCATGCCCCACAACTTCGTCGTCGCCAAGCCGGGCACGATGCAGGCCCTTGGCGAAATCGCCGAGAAGCTCTCCCAGGATGCCTCGTTTGCCAAACGGGCATTCGTGCCGGAGTCGGCCGATGTCCTCGTGGCGAGCACGCTCCTCCAGCCGCAGGCCGCGCAGAAGCTCACCTTCAATGCACCGACGGAGCCTGGCGTCTATCCGTACGTCTGCACCTATCCCGGCCACTGGCGGCGGATGTTCGGGGCGATGTATGTCGTCGACGATCTCGAGGGGTACCTCGCCGATCCGGCCGCCTACCTCGCCGCCCATCCTCTTCCGATCAAGGATGACCTCCTCAAGGATCGTCGCCCGCGCACGGAGTGGACACTTGCCGATCTCGAGGGGAACGTCAACGGCATGGAGAAGGGGCGGTCGTTCGTTCATGGCCGCGAGCTTTTCCGCACGGCGAGCTGCGTCTCCTGCCACAAGCTCGGCGAGGCGGGCAATCAGTTCGGGCCGGAGCTGGCCAAGCTCGACCCCAAGATGACCGCGATCGAGATCACGAAGCACATCCTCGACCCATCCCTGCGGATCGAGGAGAAATACCGCTCAACAACGATCGTCACCGACGATGGTCGCCGGCTGACCGGGCTGGTTGTCGCCGACACCCCCGCGGAACTGGCGCTCGTGGAGAATCCCGTCGCCAGCGCTGATCCTGTGCGGATCAAGAAGACCGACATCGAGGAGCGGGTCACGTCGCCGGTCTCGATCATGCCCAAGGGGCTTCTCGACAAGCTCACGCGTGACGAGGTTCTCGATCTGATCGCCTATGTTACCGCTCGCGGCGAGGAATCGAACGCCCTCTTCAGCCCGGACGGTTGCCCGCACCACTCCGATCCTGCCCCCTCGAAGGGCAAGTGATCGACTCCGGCGACCCCAGGTACGGCCGGTGACGGGCAATCGGACCCGTCACCGGCTTCCCTCCCACGTGAAGGAGCCGATCCGTCGATGGATGACGCAACCGAACGCCCCGGAGCCCGTGTCCGCCCGCTCGATTCCGTCGAGCGGCGCGTCCTCGGCGTGCTCATCGAGAAGGCGAAGACGACGCCGGAAGCCTATCCACTCTCGCTCAACGCGATCGTCACCGGCTGCAACCAGAAGAACAACCGCGACCCGCTGATGACGGTCGACGAGGATCAGGTCGGCCGGGCACTGGAGACGCTGCGGGCAAGTGGAGCAGTGGCGGAGATCTACGGCAGCGGCCGAGTCCCACGGTACCGCCACTACGCCTACGAATGGTTCGGTGACCTGCAGAAGGAGGATCTCGCGATCCTCGCCGAGTTGCTGCTCCGCGGAGAGCAAAGCGAGGGAGACCTGCGCGGCCGGGCCAGCCGGATGGATCCAATTCCCGATCTGCAGATCCTCCGCACGAGGCTCGATGCCCTGGCGGCGCGGGGGCTGGTCGTCTGGCTCTCCCCTCCCGGCCGCGGGCGGATCCTCACCCACGGTCTCCTGCCGGAGGAGAAGCTCGAGAAGGTGCGCGCGAAGCTCGGCATCTCCGGGCAGGTCTTCGCGGCCGGTGCCGCCGTGCCGGTCGCCCCGGTGCCGGTCGGCGATGACAACGGGGATGACGCCGATGAGGATACCGACAGCGGGGCTGTGACCGTGCCGCGATCACCCCCGGCTGCCGCGGCCACTCCTCCCGCGGCCATCATGCCTCTCCAACCGATTGTCGAGAAGATCACCGCGCTCGAGATGGAGGTGGCGGCGCTGCGCTCCCGCCTCGACGCCCTCGAGTCGGCCCTCGGCAACTGATCCGGACGCCCTTCCCTCCCCCTCCTCCGGGAATCAGCTCATGCGGCGCCTCGCACGCCTCCTCGCGATCCTCCTCCTTTCTCCAGCCGCCTCCGCGCTGCGAGCCGACGACTGGGCCCATTGGCGCGGCCCTCTCGGCAACGGTGCCTCACTCGACGCCACTCCACCGGTGGAGTTCAGTGCCACCAAAAACGTCCGCTGGAAGATGGAGATCCCCGGCCGCGGCTCGTCGTCGCCGGTGGTCCATTCGCAGCGTGTGTTCGTCACCACGGCGGTGCCCGTGGCGGGCAAGGAAGGCGCCTTCGACTTCCGCGTCATCTGCCTGGACAGGGCGACCGGCAGGGAACTCTGGTCGCGCTCGGCCGTGACGGCAACGCCCCATGAAGGCACCCACCAGACCAACGGCTTCGCCTCCGCCTCCCCATGCACCGATGGCGAGCGGGTCTACGCCCACTTCGGTTCCCGTGGGCTGTTCTGCTTCACTGTCGATGGTGAGCCGGTGTGGGATCGCGATTTCGGTGACATGAAGGTCCGCAATGGATTCGGCGAGGGAAGCTCGCCGACCGTCCATGGTGATCTGGTCCTCGTTCCCTGGGACCACGAAGGCCCTTCGATGCTCTTCGCCGTCGACGCGAGGACGGGGAAGACGGTGTGGGAGACTCCCCGTGACGAGCCCACCGGCTGGTGCACACCGCTGGTCGCCGTCGACAAGTCGGGGCGGAAGCAGGTGGTGATGAACGGCCAGAACGCCGCCCGGGGCTACGACCTGGCCACGGGCAGGGAACTGTGGCGCTGTGCCGGGCAGACCCAGCGGCCATGTGCCTCGGCCGTGGCGGCTGACGGCGTCGCCTGGGTGACCAGCGGCTTCCGCGGGTCGTTCCTCGGCGCCTTCAACCTCGCCGGCGACGGGGATCTCGAAGGGAGTGGAAACGTCCTCTGGACGCGTGCCAAAGACACCCCCGACGTCGCCTCGCCGCTGTTGTCCAATGGTCGGCTCTGGTTCTTCAAGGAAAAGTCGGGCCTCCTCACCTGTGTCGATGCAGTCACGGGCACTCCCCTCTGGGAGACGGCTCGGGTCGAGGGGGTGAACAACACCTATGCCTCACCGATCGCGGCAGGAGGGCATGTCTACCTCGCCGACCGACGCGGCACGATCGCGGTGCTCGAGGACGGGCCGGTGTTGAAGCTCGTCGCCACGAACGACATGGGAGAAGGGGTCGATGCGACACCGGCGGCAGCCGGCAGCCAGCTCTTCGTCCGTGGCGAGCGGCACCTGTTCTGCATGGAAAGCGAATGATCGCCCCGGTCATCCGTGCCGCGATTGGCGCGCCGTCTGGGGGATAAAAAAGCCACCGCGGCCGGAGCCGCGATGGCGGTGAATGGATCTGGCGGCCTGCTTCCCTGTCGATCAGGGGAGCGATCACCCCCCCGCTCACTTCTTGTGGACCTTGTGGCAGGCGCCGCACGACTCGGTGAGCTTGGCGAACTCGGCAGCGACACCGGCATGGTCCTTGGCCACCGCCTTGGCGAGAACTGCGTCGCTCGCGGTCCGGAGGATCGTCGAGGCGTTGGCCCAGTCGGCATCGGGGCAGCGGCCGTCGTCCATGAGGGTGTAGGAGATTTCGTTGAGCACCGCGGCATGGGTCGCCAGCTTTTCCCAGGCGCCGTCGTCGGCCGGGGCCTGCTTGACCGCCTCGCCGATCGCCGCACAGTGCGGCTGGATGATCCCGCTCATCAACTGCTTCGTTGTCGCCGGACGGGTCTTCCCCTTCTTCACCTGGGCGTCGGCGACAGCCGCCACCATCACCAGGCCCAGCGCCACACCCGCCACCAGAATGGTCCGCTTCATCGGTCATCTCCCAACGGTTCCCGGCCTGCCTGCGGGCCCACGGTGGCACCGCCCGCCCCATCGGTAAGGGCTTCGCGGGAAAGTGTAAACACGCGACGACCACGCCGCACGCCGCCAAGGCAGGGAGGGAATGTCCGTCTCAATGATCCCCCAGACCGCCGTGATCGTCGAATCTGGTCACCGTCGCGGCAGGGGGGAACGGACCGACAGGCGGAGGATTCCCAGTTCGAAACCGAGCGCGACCGCCTGCGCCCGGTCAGCGGCACCGAGCGCGGCGAGAATCGCCGACACGTGCGCCCTGGCGGTTCGCTCGGAAATACCGAGGAGCGAGGCGATCTCGTCATTGGAGAACCCCTGCCGGACGAGGCCGAGGACTTCCGTCTGGCGTTGGGAGAGTGGCCCCGCCGGGTGACTTGTGACCGGATGCGGTGGATCGACTGTCCCCCCTGTGTGGACCGCATGGATCGCCGCGGCGAGCGCCTCGTGATGCACCGTCTTGACCAGATAGCCACGGGCGCCAGACTCCATCGCCATCGCCATGTCCTCCGACGCCTGCGAGGAGGTCAACACAAGCACACGGACGGCGGGAAATTCCCCGCGGAGTCGGCGGAGGGTGTCGATCCCGTCCATTCGCTCCATGCTGATGTCGAGGAGGACGACATCGGGGCTGTGCTGGCGGTAGAGGTCGATGGCCGACAGCCCATCATCGGCCTGGGCGATGACGTCGAATCCATGGCTCATCGAAAGAACGCTCGCCAGACCGACCCGCATCACGGGGTGATCATCGACGAGCATCACTCGGATCGCACGGCGCCCGGGGATGGTGTTCACAGTCTGAAGTTCCCGACGGGGTTCCGACGGGCGGGCCATCGGGGTCCCGGCCGCATCATGCGTACGCCGGCCTTGACCATCGATGACCCGCCGCGCGGAAAACGCCCCGTTTGACCGGCGGGTGGACCTGCTTACTGCCACCAACCGTCCGATCGCTGCTTTCGTCACGGCGGCCGCGCGGGACGCCGTGCACTCGCCAACGAACCGGAACGTGTTCCTCGGCATGCCGCACGGTATGCAGCACGTCCGGCCAATGGATGACCATGCTTCGGGGCGGGCGTCCTGCCGACCGCCCCCGTCGCACGGGTGGGGTTGTCCATTGACGACACTTATCTACCCTCGCCACCGCTCCCTTTCCATTGGCGGAACCGCCAATTCACAACCGCCCAAAACGCTACCCCAAGGAGCAAGCATCTGCTCCGGGTTTCTGCGGATTTGGGGCCGAACGATGCCGACCACCCCCGCTCCTTCCCTCTGCACCATCGTCGTCGATGCGGGTGTCGTACTCGCGCCGCAGCACTGTCGCCTCGACTGCGGTGCCCTTCCCGGGTTGGCTCGCAAGCGTCAATTGCCCCCCGAGCCGTTCGACGCGCTCGCGCATCCCCTGGATGCCGAAATGCCCCTCGTTCGCTCCCGCCTGCCGCCCGACGACGAACCCCCGGCCGTCATCGACGACCCGCAGATCGATCGTGCCTTGGTCGTCACCGTCGGCCACGGTGACATCGATCGTCGCCGGTTTACCGTGCCGCAGCGCGTTGTTGACCGCCTCCTGGCAGACGAGGAGGAGATTGCCGGCGACGAACTCGGGCAAGTCTTCGAAGGTTCCCAGAACCTCCACCGTCATCCGCACGTCATGACCGTCACCAACGCGTGCCACCAGCAACTTCAGGGCCTCCTTCAGCGGCCTGCCGCCGAGCGAAAGGCTGCGCATCGCCCACACCGCCCCCTGGATCTCGGTCTCGGCATACCTGACCATCCGTCTGGCCACGTCGACATGCTGCCTCGTCTCGCTGCCGACCTCCCGTTCGATGGCGAGGCAGGCGTCGAGCTGGTAGCCGATGCCCCCGATCGTCTGCTGGAGGGTGTCGTGGAGATTGGCCGCCAGCCGCGTGCGTTCCCGTAATGTCGCCTCGTACTCCACCGCCGCGTCCCGGCGGGAACGCATCTCCATGGCGAGCAGCGCCTGCTGCGCCGCCAGTTGCCGTCGCAGGAACCACACCCACACCAGTGCCGTTGCCAGGATCAGTCCGGAGGCGACAAGAAAGGTGGCCAAACGGAACGGAGTCCACCAGGGTGGGCTTGCGTCGACACGAACATCCCCCGCGTCGCGGAGCATCAGCCGCAACCGCTGGGGCATATCGCCGGAGGACTGCCTGGGGTCGATGGGCCAGTCGATCATCGCCACGCCTGCCACGCTGACAAAGCTCCCGGGCTCGATTCCCGCAAGCGCCCGGAACGCCACTGGGTCGGCCTCCACTGGGACGATCACCCTGTCGCAGCGGACCGAGAGGACACCTCCGTCGGCGGTGGGCTGCGATTGGAGGAGGTGGCCGCCGAGACGAACGAGACATCCTTGATAATCACCCGGATCGGCCTGCGTGCCACGCTCCACGGCAACGGCGTTGGCACGGAGAATCTCCTCTGGCATCGCCACGAGCGGCTCCGGGGGCCCATGGTGGCCCACTTTCCGCGCGGCAGCACTGCGGATCGACGCCACATGCCCCGACCGATCGACAAACCCCGCCACCTCGACCAGATCTCCGGCCACAAACCGCTCTTCGCTGCCGGCCGCCCCCGCTCCCAGGCGGACCGTGACACCCCGATGGCCATTCTGGAGATGGAGCGTGCGCCCCGGGATCGAATGGACGACCGTCCCAAACGTCTGCACGCGGTGCCCCCGGCCAGCCCCGATCCTGAATCGGCCGATCGCTTCGAGTGGCACGGCCGACATCCTGGTGGTCACGTCGGCAGAGATCAGCGTAAACCATTCGGCCCGATCGACCGTCAAGCCTGCCCTGTGGATCTCGCCACGGGCGTTCAGGACGCTCGTGGCGGGGCCCGCGACACACACGACCGAATCGACCAGCGACTGCGGATCCTGCACGACGCCGGGGTCGACCTGCTCCACCACCGCCATCGGGATTTCGGCCGTGAACAGACGCGTCTGCGTCTCGATCTCGAGCAGCAGGCTCCCGGCCTCATGCCACGCCTGCTGCACGACCCCTTCAAGTTCCACAAGCCGGCAGTCCTCGCTCCCCGCGAAGAATGCCTCGACATCACACCGTCTCGGCGGGGGAAGGGGGCCCCGGTCCCGCCTCACGATCCGCGTCGCCCTGACCGTCGGGATGAACGCGCCGGGCTCGATTCGGCCGCGCACCTCGACCATGTCCCCCACCAACACGTCGGCGACCTCCCCGGCGGAGTCGACCATGGTGGCTGCAGGGACCGCGACACGGATGCCGCCTGAAGCGTCCTCGACGATCAACTGCTGATCCACCGGCTGCACGCCGATCACGGCCCCCACCACGGCCACTTCCGGCTTCGGGTCGAGCAGGTCGCGGGGGAGCGTCAGCACATCGACGATCGAACGGATCTCCGTGGCGCAGCTCGGTGCCACGGAGATGAAGAAGAAGACGACGCTCGCCAACCGCACGATCATCATCGGCCCATTATGGCGCCCGCTCTCCCGCTCGCGGCGGATGGCCTGGCGCGGGAGCCGGACCGCAGGGGGGAACCGTGCCGGAGGGAACGAATGAGGGGCGGCGTCGATTGGCCGATCCGCCCATGCCACCGTCGCCATTGCCGTTTTTGCCCCGATCGCCCCCCGTTTCCCGACCTATTTTCGTCGCTTGCAAGTCGCCATGGCCTAATTATCGTCGTGTCCCGTCGCGCGTGGATCGCTGCGAAAGACCGCGATGGTGGGGCCGGATGCAGGCCCACCTGGATCCTTCCCCACATCAGGATGAACGAACATGAAGCGGACGCTCGCCGTGGTGGCCCTGACAGTTGCGATGGTGGCCTCCGGGGCCAACGAGTCGGAGGCTGCCGGGCTCTTCAACCGAAGCAATGGCGGCGGATTGATCGCCCGGCTCAACAAGCCGCTCGTGCCGGCGCAGCCGGGCCTGCCGACCGTCAGCCCGCTGGGGCTGATCTCGCCCCGACTGAGTAACACGGTGCTGATCTTCCAGAAGGGGGGCTTTTCGACCCAGGCCGGGAGGCTGGCGGCACTCGGCGTCGTGTCGCCGCGGATCAGCCCGGCCGTGGCGCTTGTGCGCACCCCCCCGGTGACGACCCAGGCCCGCCTCAACTACGGCCTCTCGATCCTCTCCCCCCGCTTCGCAACCCTCCTCGGGATGTTCAAGGCGGCCCGCACGCTTCCCACGTCGATCCGCTGACGTTGGCCCAGCCCCACGGTTCCCGGCGGCCATCGTTCGCCGGGAACCGTGGCCTGTGGCATGATGGAGGCCGCGCCGTCTCCGCTCCCCCGGATCGCGGCGGGGAACCCACGGCACGATGGCGACACAGCTCCGGGAGAAACTTTGCACGGCCGAACAGGCGATGGCCCCCATTGGCGATCGGGTGACGGTCGCCTGCGGCGGGTTTGTCGGCGCCGCGCATCCCGAAGCCCTCACCGCCGCCCTCGAGCAACGATTCCTGGCCGAAG
>CANGIH010000075.1 GCA_947453875.1 Planctomycetaceae bacterium
CCCTTTCAGGCCTGTTTTTCCGGGATCTGGTCGGCACGATCGGTACGAGCGATCGAGTTTCCGCCGCCACCCGCATCCTCCCGGATTGCCAGAAACCCCCCGCTGCCCACACCGCCCGCACGGGCTTCCGCCGATAGACCGCCCCTTGGGGGGGGACGGCAATCTCGCCTTCGGCCCGGATTCAGCCGGTCGTCGCGCAGACCCACCGCCACGTGCCGATCAGGTGAGGATCCCCTTCACGACATGGCCATGGATGTCGGTGAGCCGGAACTGCCGCCCCTGGTAGCGGAAGACCAGCCGGGTGTGGTCGATCCCCAGCAGATGGAGCATGGTGGCCTGCATGTCGTGGACATGGACCGGGTCGGCGGTGATGTTCCAGGCGAAGTCATCGGTGGCACCGTGGACATGCCCCCCACGCACCCCGCCCCCGGCCAGCCACCACGAATAAGCCCGACCGAAATGGTCGCGCCCCTTCGGATTGGCCGGATCCCCCTGGCCGAAGGGTGTCCGCCCGAACTCCCCCCCCCAGGCGACAAGGGTATCGTCGAGGAGGCCGCGTTCCTTGAGATCGAGGACGAGCGCGGCCGAAGGGCCCTCCGTGTCGCGGCACTGTTCCTCGAGTTGCGTGAACAGGTTGTTGTGCTGGTCCCATCCGGCGTGCATCAGTTGCACGAATCGGGTGCCCCGCTCGAGCATCCGGCGGGCGATCAGGCAGTTCGACGCGAAGCTTCCCTTCACATGGACATCGGGGCCGTAACGATCGAGAACTCGCTGTGGCTCCGAGGAGAAGTCGGTGAGTTCCGGCACGCTCGCCTGCATGCGGAAGGCCATTTCGTACTGGGCGATCCGCGTGTCGATCTCCGGGTCGCCGTAGTCGGCCCGATGGGCAGCGTTCATCGCCGCCACATCGTCGAGGAGCGCTCGACGTGCCGCCCGGCTGACGCCGGGGGGATTGGCGAGATACGGGACGGGATCGCCGCTGTTGCGGAACCGCACCCCCTGGAAACGGCTCGGCAGGAAGCCACTCCCCCAGTAGTAGTCGAAGAACAGCTGACCGCAGGTCTTTCCCTTGTCGGACGACGTCATCACCACGAATGCCGGGAGCTCGTCGGTCTCACACCCCAGGCCGTACGTCAACCAGGCCCCCATGCTCGGACGCCCCGGCACCTGCGCGCCGGTCATAAACAGTGTCACGCCCGGGGCATGGTTGACCGCTTCGGTGTGCATGCTGCGGACGACACAGATCTCGTCGGCGATCCCACCGACGTTCGGCAGCATCTCGGAGAGTTCGATTCCGGAGTTGCCGAACCGGCGAAAGGGCTTGATCGCCGGCTGGATCGGCCACTTCGCGTAGCCGCTCGACATCGTGGAGAGCCGTGTCGTGCCACGGACGCTCTCGGGGATGTCCTGCCCGGCGCGCTCGCGCATCACCGGCTTGGGATCGAAGAGGTCGACGTGCGACGGCCCCCCCCCCTGCCAGAGCATGACGACCCGCTTGGCCTTCGCTGGATGGTGGGGAAGATCGGGAAGTCCGACCGTGGCGCCCGAGGCCGCTGCCCCTTCGCGCGCCATGATCGCGGCCAGCGCCACGCCGCCGATCCCCAGCCCGGCCGAGCCGAAGAGGCGACGGCGACAGACCCGCACACGGTTGTCGTTGAGGGCCGCGGCCAGATCGGGGCCGATCCGCGGGCCGTCGATGCGAGGATCATTCACGGGTGAGGGCCTCATCGAGGTTGAGGATCGCCAGACAGACCGCCGACAGGGCGGCGTGGTCGACCGGATCGAGTGTCTCGTCCTTCGGGCTCGAGCCCACCGCCACCAAGTCCTTCGCCGCCGCCGGATCGGCAGCGTAGCCATCGCGCTGCCGGGCGTGCATCCGCCGCAGGGCCACGAGGTCAAACTCCGTGGGAACGCGGGAGACGACGCGACGGAAGGCATACGACAGCCTGGCGTCGAGGTCGGGGGCGGACTTCATGGCCGCTGCCGCAAGGACGCGGGCCGCCTCCACCCAGGTGGGGTCGTTGAGCGTCGTGAGGGCATGGAGCGGGGTGCAGGTGGTGGAGGTGCGGACACGACACGTCTGCCGGTTGGCGACGTCGAACATGTTCGCCGGGCTCACCGTTCGCCGCCAAAACGTATAAAGGCTGCGGCGGAAGAGATCGCTCCCCTGCGACTGCGGGTAGGTGAAGTCGCGTTCCTTCGTGATCGCCAATGCCTCCCAGATCTCGTCGGGCTGGTAGGGATAGACAGGCCTCCCCCCCACGCGACCATCGAGGAGGCCGCTCGCCGACAGGGCCACGTCGCGGAGGACCGGTGCCGGCATGCGGAACCGGGCCGCCCGGCCGAACCAGCGGTTCTCGGGATCCTTCGCCAGATCGTCCGGCCGGACCCGGCTCGATTGCCGGTAGGCGGCGCTTGTGACGATCAGGCGGTGCATCTGCTTCTGGCTCCAGCCACGGTCGCGGAACTCGATCGCCAGCCAGTCGAGCAACGGCAGGTGGAGCGGATACTCCCCCTGCACGCCCATGTCCTCGACCGTCTTCACAAGCCCGGCACCGAAAAACTGCTGCCACATCCGGTTCACCTGAACGCGCGCGGTGAGCGGATGATCGGGGCGAAACAGCCACTGCGCAAGACCGAGACGATTGGCAGCGGCCCCCTCGGGGAGCAGCGGAAGCACGCCCGGCGGCGCGAACGTGAGCGGATCCCCCTTCGGGGTCAGATAGTCACCGCGGTCGAGGAGCTTCGTCTCGCGCGGCCTGTCGTCGCTCATGACCATCACCCGCGGGATCTGATCGGCGCGATACTCCCCGAGTTGGCGCCGCAGAGTCGCCCCCCGCTCCACCGGTGCGGCCTTGCCGACGAGGTCACCGCGCACCTTCTCGTCGAAATGTTTCCGCAGGTCTCCCTCGATCCCCTGGGTCTCCTCGGCCGTCCGCTCCCCTTCGGGTTTTTTAAGTCGCTCGGCGAGCGGCCCCGGCAGACCGGCCGCTTCGGTAGGGGTGCCTGCCGCGAACAGCCCCTTCCGCCAGCCGGCGAAGGCGGCCTCGATGATCGGTGCCGCCTCGGTGTCGGCAGCGGCGATCTGCTGCTCGAACTCAGCGATCCGCAAGTTGTTCTCCGCGGTCGGGAGCTCGATCAGCGGCGGCGCCACCCGGATCCTGCTCGAGAAATACTGCGGCGTGCCACTCTCAGAGAGTCGGTTGAAGGCGTAGAGGAAAAGGTAGTAGTCGACCTGCGTGAGCGGATCGTATTTGTGGTCGTGGCACTGGCAGCAGGCGAGGGTCAGGCCGAGCCAGGTGGTGCTCGTCGTATCGACCCGGTCGAAGAGGTTGTTGAACCGCTGCTCCTCGGCGATCGCCCCCCCTTCGCCATTGAGGAGATGGTTGCGGTTGAAGGCGCTTGCGATCTTCTGCTCGGCCGTCGCGTCGGGGAGAAGGTCGCCGGCCAACTGCTCGGTGGAGAATCGATCGAAGGGCATGTCGGCATTGAGGGCACGCACCACCCAATCACGCCACATCCACTGCCAGGTGTCGCCATCCTGCTGAAACCCGTTGGAATCGGCATACCGTGCCGCGTCGAGCCAGGGGAGCGCCATCCGTTCGCCGTAGTGCGGGCTCGCGAGCAACCGCTCGACGAGCTTTTCGTAGGCGTCCGGTGCCGGGTCGGCCACGAAGGAATCGACCTCGGCCGGGGTCGGCGGGATGCCGACGAGATCGGCCGAGAGGCGACGGATGAGTGTCGCCCGGTCGGCCTCGGGCGCCGGGTGCATGCCCGCCGCCTCGAGCCCGGCAAGGACGAAGATGTCGATCGGGCTCCGCACCCACCCGCCATGGTTCACCGCCGGGGCCTGCGGTCGCCGTGGTGCCTCGAAGGCCCAGTGTTTCTTGTACTCGGCCCCGGCAGCGATCCACCGGCCGAGGAGTTCCCGCTGCTCGGGAGAAAGCGTGCGGTTCGATGACGGCGGCGGCATGACGACGTCGGCGTCGGTGGAATTGATCCGCTCGATGACGCTGCTTGCCCCCGTGTCGCCCGGCACGATCGCCCGGGCGGCCAGGGCCGCATCACGGTCGTCGAGGCGGAGATCGGCCTGCCGCTTGTTGCCATCCTGACCATGGCAGTAGAAGCAGTTTTCCGACAGGATCGGGCGGATGTCGCGGTTGAAGTCGATGCCAGGTTCAGCCCCCCGGACGGCCCCCGGCGACGGACCGACGATCGTCACCAGCAGGAGGGCAAAGAGGGCCCGGTATGCCGCCAGGCGGGCTGGCACCGGCTCGGCGATCGCCGCGTTGCGGAAGGAGTGTGGCATCATGAATCGTCCGGGATCGAGCACACGGGCGACAGACGCGCTTCCCGATTCCCCAGGGCGTCCCTCGCAGACTTCGCGTTGTCGTTAAAGTCGATCGCTATGATTCTACCCCGCGAAACAGGGCCGGTGCACGCCTCGACCGCCCCCCCAGGCCCCTCCGGAATTGCCGAGGTGGCGGTGGTGGGGGCCGGTGCGGCCGGGCTGTTTTCCGCCATCTGGGCCGGGCGGACCCAAGCGGCCGAGAGGCGTGCGCCATCGGTCGTCGGGCTTGACGGGGCCCGGAAGCTCGGGGCGAAGGTGCTCGTGTCGGGGGGGGGCCGCTGCAACGTCACCCACTGGCGGGTCGACGAGCGCGACTTCGCCGGCAGCACGCCACCGGCGATCCGCAAGGTGCTCGGCCGCTTTCCCGTCGAACGGACGGTCGAGTTCTTCAAGTCAGCCGGCGTGGAGTTCTATCGGGAGCCCGACACCGGCAAACTCTTCCCCGAGTCTGATTCGGCCCGCTCGATCCTCGACGCGCTCCTGCGGGAAACAGACGCCGCCGGGGCGCGGCTGGTGCATCCGGCGAAGGTGACTCGGATCGAGCACGATGGCGAGCGATTCCGCCTCGACACGGGCGTTGGCTCGATCAGCGCCCGCAGGGTGATTCTCGCCACCGGCGGGAAATCGCTGCCGAAGTCGGGGTCGGATGGCTCCGGCTTCGCGCTGGCGTCGATGCTCGGTCATTCGATCACGGCGCCGGTCGTCCCGGCGCTTGTGCCTCTCGTGCTTCCGGCCGGCCACTTCATCCGCGACCTCACCGGCCTCGCGCTCCCCTGCCGGTTCACGCTTCTCTCCGCGAAGGGGAAGCCGGTGGCAACGAGCCTCGGCAGCACCCTCTGCACCCACACCGGCCTGTCGGGCCCTGCCACGCTCGACATCAGCCGGCACTGGATCGTCTCACGCGTCACCGATCCGGCCGCACGGCTCCTCCTCGACTGGCTCCCTGAGATCCCAGAAGCCCCGCTCGAGCAGATGCTCCTGGAGAGTGGCGCCAAAGGCGCGGTCTCCGTGCTCCGCCAGCAACTCACCGAACGACTCGCGCGGCATCTCTGCGCCGCGGCCGCCGCGCCGCCGACGGGCGACCTGCCGCGCGAGGCGCGGCGCCGGCTCGTGGCGGCAGTCAAGGGAATGGAGCTGGCGGTGGTGGGGGACCGCGGTTTCGGAATCGCCGAAGCCACGGCCGGCGGCGTGCCGCTGGCCGAGGTGCGGCTTGACTCGATGGAGAGCCGGATCTGCACGGGGCTCCACTTCGCCGGCGAAGTCCTCGATGTCGACGGCCGGATCGGCGGCTTCAATTTCCAGTGGGCTTGGGCGAGCGGCTTCGTGGCCGGCACCGCCGCGGCCCGTGGACCGTGACCGACCGCGCAGCGATGGCCCGCTTCACCCTGCCGAACGGGCGAGCGATCGGCCGGCAACGGTCAGGAGCCGGTCGGCCGCGGCGATCACCTCGTCGATGCCGATGTCGCGCACGTCTGCCGCGCCGGTCGGCCAACGAAGCCCAGCGACCGTACCGGGAAAGAGCGATTCGTGGAGACGTTGGGAAAGGGGCTTCACCGTCCGCGCGGAACGAAGCACTTCCACCCGGGTGCCCCACGGGCGCCATTGGTTGGGGTCGGTCGGTCCAAAAATCGCCACCACCGGCACGCCGTGTGAGGCAGCCACATGGAGCAGGCCGGTGTCGATCCCCAAGGCGAGGTCCATCCGCGCAAGCAGCGCACCGGTGTGGCGGAGATCAAGTTCTTTCGTGAGATCGTGGACGCGACCGCTCTCGGCGTGACCAGCCAGTTCGGCGATCCGGGAGTGCATCGCCATGTCACGCGGCGCGCCGCAAAAGAAGATGTCGCAGCCACGTTCCTCGACGAGCCACTCCACGGCCCGGGCCATCCGATCGATCGGCCATTCCTTCTCGACCGCCGTCGAACGGGGTGCCACGAACACCCGCGGTCGTTCCTGGGGGAGCCGGGCGAGCAGGCCATCGACCGTCGCCTCGACGTCCGCTGCCACCCAATTCTCGTTGCGGCCGTCATCGACCGGGATCTGATCGGCGCGGAGGAGATCAAGGAACACCTCCACCTCGTGGCGGTGTTTGCGGATCGGCACGGCGCGGGAGAGGAGCAACCCGCCGCCCTGTTCGGCGAAGCCGACACGGTGCGGGATGCCGGCAAGCCACACCGGGATGATGCTCGATACCGCCCGCTTGAGGACGTAGGCGCGGTCATAGCCGCGGCCGCGCAGCCAAGCGGCATTGGCACGCATCGCGGCGAAGCCGCCCAGCCCCCCTCCTTTTCCCGCGTCAGCCGGGGCGACGATCAGGTCGTCCTTGTAGGGGCAGTCGGCAAGGACACTCCCCGCCCCCTTCTCGATGAGGACATCGATACATGCCTCGGGAAAGTGGCGGCGGAGGTTCCGCAAGAAGGGGATCGCCAGCACGGTATCGCCGACGAAGCGGGTGCGGACGACGAGAATCCGTCGCGGCATGTCGTTGGCGGTTGGTTGGGCTGGCGGCATGGCGGGCACGGGGCTGACGACCGGGACCATTCCGTCGGGGATGTCACCGGGCGAAGCCGACGAAGAAGCTGAACAACTGCTGGCTGTCGTACTGGGAATAGACCACCGGGACAGCGAAGTCGAGCGCGATCGGAGCCGGGCCCATCGCCGGCAGCGTGATTCGCAGACCGAAACCGGGCGCGACACGCATCTGGTTGATCGACACGTTCGACTCCACGGTGCCGAAGTCGGTGAACACGACACCACGGAGGGTGTCGTCGGCGGTGATCGGGAACAGGTACTCGACCGTGTTGAGCCACTCGAAAGGACCGCCGACGATGGCTCCGTTCTGCCGCGGACTGGCCCCGCGGAAGACGAAGCCGCGGAGGGTGTTGTACCCGCCGGCGTAGAAGTTGTCGTAGGCGGGCGTGTTCGGACCCGACATGCCGAGAACCGAACCGATCGAGAGGACGTGGCGGCCCGAGCCGTCGGGCCGCTCGTTCAAGAGGAAGTACTGCCGCCCCTCGAGGATCCCGCGCGGATAGACGAACGTCCCGATCACCTGCTCGAACTCGAACGTCAGCAGATGGCCCTGCGTGGGGAGGAAGGGGCTGTCGCGGGTATCGTGGACGATGCCCGTGCTGAACCCGTACACCGAGTTCGTGCCGAGCATCTCCTGGATCATCGGGGCAGAGACGCGCGGATTGAAGACATTGACGCTCTCGCCACGGAAGCCGGCATTCACCGAGAGGTCTGGGGCGAAGGCGAATTGGTAACCGAGGCCAACACGGCCGCCGGCCCGGGATTCGGCCCAGTCGTAGAACGCGCGGGTGTAGTAGGAGGCGCTCGTCGACAGGCCGATGCGCGTGTCAAAGAGGTAGGGTTCCTGAAACGTCGCGGTGTACCGCTGAAGCTGCGTGCCCGGTGCGGCCTCGAGGCGGAAACGCTGACCGGCGCCGCGGAAGGCGGTGCCATTGCGGACGTCATCCCAACTTCGGGGCAGCCGGAAGAGGTCGAAGTTCTGTTCGTCGACGACGATGTTGCCGACGAGGCCGGCGTTGGAGTTCACGCCGGCACCGATCATCAGTCGGCCGGTCTGTGTCTCCTCGGCATCGACGTCGACGATCACGTAGGGCTCCTGCCCGGGGAACACCTGCACCGGATCGGCGAAATTCGGGACCGCACCCGGCTGGCCGGGGAAGCCTGGTGGCAGCGGCTGGCCGGGAAAGGCCCCTTGGGGCGGCGGCAGCACCTGGGCCTGCGGCTGCCATGGGGCGGGAGCGGCCGCGCCGGGCTGGAAGTTGGCCGACGGGGCGGCCGGGTAGCCGGGGGCGACCGGTTGCTGCGCGACATAGACAGGCTGCTGTTGGGCGGGCTGCTGCGGCGCGGCGGTGCGGCCGTAGTCGACCGAATCGGGACCCGTCGGCGCAAGCGGCGCTCCCCCCCAGGGGGAAGCAGGAGCCGGCTGGCCATAGCCTGGCTGATTGGCATAGCGCGGGGCGGCGGCTGGCTGCTGGTAGCCCGGCTGCTGGGCGTAGGGAGCCTGGGGACTCTGTCCACGCCACACCGGCCCAGCTGGGCGGGTTTGGCTGCCGGCCGGCACCCTCGTGGCCGGTCCCTCGAGCGCAGGCGCCTGCCGATTCGGCGTTGGACCCGTCGGAGCCGGGATCGTCGGAGCAGCGGCGGGGGGGACGATCGCTCCTCCTTCCGCCAGCCCCGGTTCACCGGAAGCCAATTCCCCTTCGAGCACGAGATCGATGACGGCGTCGGTGTCCTCGGCGCCGTCGGGACTCTGCCCGCGGAAGCCTGGCCGCTTCGGATCGCGGGCCAGTTGCGTGTCATCCTCGTCCGGCTTGCTGAAGACGATCCGCGGCCCATCCCCCTTGGCGGCATCGGCGGCAAACAGGCTGCTCGACTTGAGCCGGCGCTCGTCGTCGCGCAGCTTGCGGATGTCGAGGATGTCGCCAGGACGCAGCGAGAGCCGGTTGAGGATCGTGCTGTGACGCGTGTGCGGATGCTCGCCGCGGATGCGGACATTGATCTTCCCGACGCGGTAACGCTGCCCCTCGGCGACGTTGTAGACCAGGTCGAGTTCCCCGGGCTGTTCGAGGAACCGGGGATCGGCGCGGATGTCGGCGAACACGAACCCGCGTCCGCCGTAGATGTCGCGGATCAGGCCGAGATCC